>JBDSPX010000271.1:0-5923 GCA_039930065.1 Dokdonella sp. | reverse complement strand
GCCTCACGCTGGGTTGCCGATGAACACTGGCATTCGCAGCAGGAAGGCCACTGGCTGTCGGATGGCCGTTACGAATTGAAAGTGCCCTACAGCAACTCGCGCGAGTTGTTGATGGATGTACTCAAGTATGGCCCCGATGCTGAAGTCGTTTCGCCGGTTTCACTGCGCGAGGAAATGCGCATCCTGCTGCAGCTCGCGATTGGCAGCTATCAGGGAACGCCCTGATCGTGCCTCAGTCTGAGCCTGTTGATCAGCCAGCGGATGCGCAGAGGATTCCGATCTCGTTGGTGCTCGGTTCCGGGGGCGCGCGCGGCTATGCGCATATCGGCGTGATCGAGGAGTTGATCACGCAGGGCTTCGACATTCAATCCATCGCCGGCAGCTCGATGGGCGCGTTGGTCGGCGGTGTGTATGCGGCCGGCAAGCTGCAGGCGTATCGCGACTGGGTGGTGCCGCTGGCGAAGTTCGATGTCTTCCGATTGCTCGACATCACGATCAGCGGCGGTGGATTCATCAAGGGTGATCGCATCATCAACGCCATGCGCGAGCATGTTGGCGATATCGCGATCGAGGATTTGCCGATCAGTTTCACCGCCGTGGCTGTCGATCTCGACGCGCATCGCGAAGTCTGGTTTTCGCATGGCTCATTGTTCGAGGCGATTCGCGCGTCGATCGCGATCCCAACAGTATTTCGTCCGCATCGCTATCAGGGGCGTCTGCTCGTCGATGGCGGTCTGCTCAATCCGGTTCCGGTTTCGCCGACCCTTCGCGATACGACCAAAGCGACAATTGCGGTTGACGTGAATGGTCCCGAGGAATCGCTTGATGAATTGTTCGCGGGGGAGTTGGGCCCGGGGATTGAAGCCGACGGCGAAATCTCGGCCTATATCGAAGCGGCAGACAGTCCGGTAAAGCCAGGCAATCGGGTAGGTCGCTTGCTCGGATCCTGGTTCGGCAGTGCGGACAAACCCGCCGCCGACGCTGCGGAACCGAGCATCCTCGAACTGTTGGGGCGCTCGCTCGACACCGTTCAGGAAACGATTACCCGGCTCAAACTCGCCGCACAGCCGCCGGATCTGTTGATCACGATTCCGCGCAATGCATCGACGTTTTACGACTTCCATCGCGCCGAAACCCTGATCGAAATTGGCCGCCTGCGCACGCGACAGGCGCTGGCGCGCTGGTCGCCGGCAGGCACAATCGGGCGCTTGCGTTAAGGCTGGTCGACAGGTGAAACGCTGAATTCCGGGCTGCGACAGGAACGTCTGAGCAATGATCGGGTCCGATGACCTTGCGTGTGGAATCGACGCGATTTGCTCAAACTGCAGACTCGTCCAGTCGCGCGCTGTATCGTTCCGCCCTGCAAATCCCTTTCACAACCAGGTTTTCCCATATGACCCTTCGACAATTTCTAAACCCTGTCGCCTTGCTGTTTCTGCTTTCCTGCGGTTTCGCCCACGCGGCGCCGATCGCGGCTGATGAATACCGAATTGATATGACGATCAGCCGCGACGGCTCATTGATCGGCAAGCCAGCCATTGTTGCCAAGGCCGGCGCAGAGGCTGAGGTGCGCGATGAGAATCCGCTGAAGCCCAACGAGGGGTTTCGCATTCTGGTAGCCGTAACGCCGCTGGACAAGGCTCCTGACGGCGCTGAATCGGTCAAGCTTGATCTGACTTTCTATGGTCGCTTTCGCGGCAAATGGATTGAGCGCGCCAAGAATTCGGTGACCACCGTAACCGGGCGATCGACCAGTTTCGCGTTTCCCGCAAAACCTCCGGAAGTCGACGGGAAAAATTACGTTCTGATTGTCTCGATCAACCGGGATACCCTGCCCGCCATATTCAAGTAGTCGACGCGGTGCGTCCGGGATGATCGATTGAAGGATTTCAGCGCTAGCGCGATGAAGCCAGACCGAGCGAGTACCGGCACTTCCACGGACGGTGCTGGTCTTGATTCTGCGGTGCATGCTCAAGTCGTTTCGGTGATTGCCTCGTTCGATGCGCGTCAGGATCAGCTGCTGCCGATCCTGCATGCGATCCAGAATTTACTCGGCTACGTGCCACCGGCGTCGGTGCCGTCGATCGCGAATGCGCTTAATCTCAGCCGTGCCGAAGTGCACGGCGTGATCAGTTTCTATCATCACTTTCGCAGCGCGGCGCCGGGTCGACATGTACTGAAATTGTGCCGAGCAGAAGCGTGTCAGTCGATGGGTGCGCGGGCGATCGAATCGCATGTGCGGTCGCGGCTGGGAATTGGTTTCAATGAAACCAGCGCTGATGGCGCGGTGACGCTCGAATCGGTCTATTGTCTTGGCAACTGTGCCTGCGCGCCGTCCGCGATGCTCGATGATCACGTGCATGGTCGGCTCTCGATCGAGGCGATTGATCATCTGCTTGATGCTTGCGTGGAACCGAAATGACTCTGCGCATTTTTGTTCCGCGAGATTCGAGCGCTATGGCCTGTGGCGCCGAGGCGGTGGCCGAGAAAATCAGGAGCATCGCTCAAGATCAAGGCATTGACGTCAGCATACTGCGCAATGGATCCCGGGGTCTTTGCTGGCTTGAACCCTTGATCGAAGTTGATATGGGTGAGGGGCGATACGGCTTTGGCCCGATCGATGTCGCCGATGTGGCCGGTTTGTTCGAAATCGGATTTTCGCGTGATACCGCGCATCCGAAAGCGCTCGGTCTGATCGATCAAATTCCGTGGCTGAAGCGCCAGCAGCGTCAGTGTTTTTCACGCAATGGCGTCACCGATCCGCTTTCGCTGGAGGACTATCGTGCGCTCGGCGGTTGGCGCGGTCTCGAAATTGCCTTGCAGATGGTGCCCGCCGCCATCGTCCAGCAAGTGACCGAATCCGGCCTGCGCGGACGCGGTGGCGCCGCGTTTCCATGCGGCATCAAATGGCAAACCGTGCTCGATCAAGCAGCCGATCAGAAATTCATCGTCTGCAACGCCGACGAAGGAGACTCCGGCACGTTTTCCGATCGCATGGTTATCGAAGGTGATCCGTACCGTCTGATCGAAGGCATGCTCATTGCAGCGATCGCCGTCGGTGCGAGCAAAGGCTATGTCTATCTGCGCAGCGAATATCCACTGGCGCAGCGCGTGTTCGACGAAGCGCTGCGACGCGCGCGCAAGGACGGTTGGCTGGGTCGCAACATCCAGAGCAGTGGGCACGATTTCGATATCGAACTGCGCATCGGAGCCGGTGCCTATATTTGCGGAGAGGAAACATCCTTGCTCGAAAGCCTCGAAGGGCGGCGCGGTCAGGTTCGCTTCAAACCGCCACTGCCCGCGATCAAGGGTCTTTTCGGTCAGCCCACGGTCATCAACAATTTGATCACGCTGGCTTCGGTGCCGGATATTCTTGTCCATGGCGCTGAGTGGTATCGCGACATGGGCATGGGCCGATCGCGCGGCACCTTGCCGATCCAGTTGGCCGGAAACATCCAGCGCGGTGGCCTGATCGAGTTGGCTTTTGGCGTGACTTTGCGTGAGCTGCTTTATGACTTCGGCGGCGGCTCTGCCACAGGTCGACCGATCCGCGCTGTGCAAGTGGGTGGCCCGCTGGGTGCGTATCTTTGCGAATCCCAATTCGATACGCCGATCGATTACGAGTCTTTTGCCGCGATTGACGCGATGCTCGGCCACGGCGGTATTGTCGTTTTCGATGACACGGTCAACATGGCCGAGCAGGCGCGTTTCGCGATGGAATTTTGTGCGATTGAATCCTGCGGCAAATGCACGCCGTGCCGGATCGGATCCACGCGCGGTGTTGAAGTCATTGATCGCATTCGCGGCGGTGTTGACGCGGATGCGAACAAGGCGCTGTTAAAGAGTTTGTGTGACACGATGCTGCATGGTTCGTTGTGCGCGCTAGGCGGATTGACGCCATTGCCGGTGCTCAGTGCGTTGAAGCATTTTCCCGAGGATTTTTTGGCGGTCCAATCGTAAATCACATTGTTTGTTTCGCCAGCATGAAAGCGGCACGCTAGTCGTATTCGGAAACCTCCTGCCGTCGCCCCTGCGAAGGCAGGTTCCCGGCGGCTTTTTCTGCAGCGTCAAAGGCACTGGGTCCCTGCCTTCGCAGGGACGACGGAAAGAAACTTCGGATTCAAGCTATGCGATCAATTGACGACATCGACTACGGCACGCCCGCTTTCCAATCGCTGGATTCGCTGAAGCTCGTGCAACTCGACATCGATGGCGTGGCCGTAAAGGTGCCGGCGGGCACATCGGTCATGCGCGCAGCGGCGATGAACGCCATCGCAATCCCGCGACTGTGCGCGACCGATACGCTCGATGCGTTCGGATCGTGCCGACTTTGCCTCGTGCAGATCGACGGCATGAAGGGCTATCCGGCTTCGTGCACGACGGCGGTTGTCGAGGGCATGAAGGTCACCACGCAGAACGCGAAGCTCGGCGAAATCCGCCGCGGCGTCATGGAACTCTACATTTCCGATCATCCGCTCGATTGCGTGGGCTGCTCGCCCAGCGGTCGTTGCGATCTGCAGGAAATGGCGGCCGTGGTCGGCCTGCCAAGCAATCGCTACGGCCTTGAAGGGGCGAATCATTTCGCAGGCACTCACGATGGCGTGACCAATCCGCGTTTCATCGCCAGCGATGCATCGAATCCGTACTTTCGTTTCGATCCGTCCCAGTGCATCGTCTGCTCGCGCTGCGTACGCGCGTGCGACGAGGTGCAGGGAACGTTTGCGCTGACCATCGAAGGGCGTGGTTTCGATTCGCACGTCGTTGCCAGTCAGGATGAATCCTTCCTCGCATCGGAATGCGTGTCCTGCGGCGCTTGCGTCCAAGCTTGCCCAACGTCTGCCTTGCTCGAAAAATCGCTGATCGAGAACGGTCAGGCCGAACGCAGCGTGGTCACCACCTGCGCCTATTGCGGCGTCGGCTGCTCATTCCGCGCGGAAATGAGGGGCGAAGAGATCGTGCGCATGGTGCCGCACATCGATGGCAAGGCCAACCATGGCCATTCCTGCGTCAAGGGCAGATTCGCGATCGGCTACGCCACGCATGCCGAGCGCATCACCACGCCGATGATCCGCGCGAAGATCAGCGACCCATGGAAAGAGGTTTCCTGGGAGGAAGCCATTGCCCACACGGCCGCTGAATTCCGCCGTATCCAGAGCGCGTACGGACGCGATGCGATCGGCGGCATCACCTCATCGCGTTGCACCAACGAAGAAACCTGGCTTGTACAGAAGCTCGTGCGTGCCGCATTCGGCAACAACAACGTCGACACCTGTGCGCGCGTGTGCCATTCGCCGACCGGCTATGGATTGAAGGCCACACTCGGTGAATCGGCCGGAACCCAGGATTTTGATTCGGTCGATCAGGCCGATGTAATTTTTGTCATTGGCGCAAATCCAACCGACGCGCATCCGGTTTTCGCCTCGCAGATGAAACGACGTCTGCGCAACGGCGCGAAGCTGATCATCGCCGATCCGCGCAGCATCGATCTGGTGCGCGCTCCGCATGTGCAGGCGGACTATCTGCTCAAGTTGAAACCCGGCACCAATGTCGCGCTGCTCAATGCGTTGGCTCATGTGATTGTCAGCGAAGGGTTGGCCGACGAGGCTTTTGTTGCGCTGCGCTGCGAGCCAGAAGCATTCACGCGTTGGAAGGCCTTTGTCGGCGACGAGCGCAATTCGCCCGAAGCGACCGAATCAGAAACCGGCGTTCCCGCTGCGCAGATGCGCGGTGCCGCACGCCTGTTCGCAAACGGCGGCAACGCGGCGATCTATTACGGACTCGGCGTCACCGAGCATTCGCAAGGTTCAACCGCGGTCATGGCGATTGCAAATCTCGCCATGGCAACCGGCAATATCGGTCGCCGCGGCGTTGGCGTGAATCCGTTGCGCGGTCAGAACAATGTGCAGGGTTCGTGCGACATGGG
>JBDSPX010000270.1:0-8581 GCA_039930065.1 Dokdonella sp. | reverse complement strand
GATAGCGAATGTTCGGTCGATCGAAACTTGCGACGAAACTTGATGCCTCTTCGAGGCCGAGGCGCTCGATGATCTCGCGCCGTGTTGGTGCGTCGGCGGTTGCCGTGAGAGCGACGCGTGGCACGCGCGGGAAGCGCTCATGCAGGATCGTCAGTTGACGATACTCGGGTCGAAAGTCATGCCCCCATTGCGACACGCAGTGCGCTTCGTCGATCGCGAACAGGCTGACTTCGACTTGCTCCAGAAGATCGAGAAAACGTCCGGTGAGCAGGCGTTCGGGTGCGACGTAAAGGAGTTTGAGATCGCCGCCGCGCAGGCGCTGTTCGACTTCGCGTTGTGCACCGGCTTCAAGACTCGAGTTGAGGAACGCCGCCTCGATGCCGAGCTGATGCAAGGCTTCGACTTGATCCTGCATCAAGGCGATCAGCGGCGAGATGACGATCGCCGTACCGGATCGGATCAAGGCTGGAATCTGGTAACACAGCGATTTGCCGCCGCCAGTCGGCATCAAGACCAACGCATCGGAACCGCCGATAACGCGCTCGATGATGGCTTGCTGATCACCGCGGAAAGCGGCGTAGCCGAAGACGGTGTTGAGTAACTGCAGCGGGGATTCAGACATGCGTTCCATGCTATCAGCTGGTGGTGGGGCTTCCTTGGTCTCGATGATCGGTTGGGATCGGTGATTTGGCAAGTTGCCTGATTGGCGTCTTTGTCGTGATCGATGCGTCGAGTAACGCCGGAGCCGAACGACGGCGTGGGTTTCCCGCGATTGTCCGCTCATCCTTCGACAGGCTCAGGACGAACGGACTTGGGGATGTCGACGTTGCCTGTGCCTGTGCCTGACTCTGCCTATGAACATGCCCCTGGTTTCGGCTGAAACCCGCGGCCTCCCACAGATACCGTTCGCCCTGAGCGTGTCGAAGGGCCCCTCGGGAAACTTGCGGAATGAGCCTCTGGTTCAAAAGCCCGGGTCGAACGGACGTGGGTGTGTTGGCCTTGGCTGGGGATAAGTGGAAAGGAATTGGGCTCGGCTTTGGGCGATTTGCTTAAATCCATCGGCTCCCTCTGATACCGTTCGCCCTGACCCTGTCGAAGGGCGCTTCGAGGAACTCACGGAATGAGCTTCTGGGTCTACATCCTCAAATGTTCGGACGGCAGCTACTACACCGGCCATACCGATGATCTCGAATCGAGGTTGGACATCCATGTTACTGGGCGACTCATTGGCTGCTACACACGCAAACGCCGACCGCTCACCTTGGTCTTCTCCCAAGAGTTCACCACGCGCGAAGAAGCACTCACCGCCGAACGTCAGATAAAAGGATGGAGTCGAAACAAGAAAGAGGCGTTGATTCGCGGTGATTGGATCGAGATATCAAGGCTCGCGACATCCAGGAACAGCTCTCCATTGGTGGAATAGTCAAGTCGCCCGCAGTTTTCGGCGGAATTTCCGTTCAAGCTTCAAGAAAATGGGGGGGGGCCCTCAGCCGTTCGCCCTGAGCCTGTCGAAGGGTGATTCCAGACTGACGGTTCACTCCACGACCTCGAAACGTCCGCTCCAGTGTTTATCAAGCTAGTCGGAATAACCATGTCCCTTACCACGACCGGAGTGATTGCATGAAAGCGATCCGACCTTTCCAGATGGCTTCGCTCTGCTTGGCCGCACTCCCGGCAATCGCCAACCCGCCGCCACGCTTTCCGCCCGGTGCGGTCTGGAACCAGAACATCGCCGCAGCACCGTTGAGCGCGACTTCGACATCAATGATCAATGCCTTGAGTGGTCTCGGCGGCTGGGGCAATGGCAACAAGTTTCAGATTGATTTCTCACTGCAGACATTTCCCGATGCGCCCGTCGGTTCGCCGATGATCAGCGTCGTTCCACATCATCAGGAAGGCGAGTACTACGCGCCAGACTGCGAAGCACTGCCGACCCAGATGCCGGTGCCCGCGGGCGCGGCCTTCGAAGGTACCACTGGCCTCACCTGTGACAACGAAGGAGAGGATTGCCATCTGCTCGTCCGTCAAGGCAATTTTTTGTATGAACTTTATTCTGGCAATTATTCGAACAGCGTGCTCGATGCGCGCTGCCTGGTCATCTGGAAACTTAGTGCCGTCTATCCGCCTGAGGGTCGCGGCGAGCATTGCACCAGTGCTGATGCGGCTGGATTTCCAATCGCGCCCCTGCTCGTCAATGCGGATGAAGTCGCGGCGAATGTCAGCATTGCAAACTCCGATCTCGGTCATGCGATTCGCTTCATCCTGCCAAATGCCTATATGGCCAGCGACAATTCGTTGGGTGGAATAGGCGGTCGGCTCTATGTCCACCCGGCCTCGCACGCTGGTCGTCCGCTCGGTCCAAGCAACTCCGTCCCTTATGGCGTGCGCATGCGCCTGAAATCCAACTTCAACATGAGCGGTTACAACCCTGCAGCGCAGGTCATCCTGCGCACGATGCAGCGCTATGGCATCGTCCTTGCCGATGGCGGAAACATAGCGCTGACGTTCGAATCGGACCGTTACACGACCGCAAAATGGGACAGCCTGGGAATTGATTCGCAAACATTCTGGAATGCCGCAAATGGCTCAACAAAGGTTCTGGTCAGCCATTTCGAAGTGATCGATACCGGTCCGCGCATCGCGGAAACGTATGAATGTGTGCGCAGTGTCGTTATCGATTCTGATTTGATTTTCGCCCATGGATTTGAATCTTTCCCCTAAGGGCTGGACGTTACATTGCCTCGCACAGGCAGGGCGCAATCCACGTCGATGGTTCCGCCCCGCGATAGCTGACTCCCTGCGCTTCAATTCGACCGCGTTCGTTGCACTACATGCCATCTGGCCGACCGTCGGCGACGCCGGAGATCAGGTTGAACCTGACTTTGCATCGTGGTGAGAGATCCGCCTGCTGAAATTTCCCTGGATGTTTGTGACTCATATCCAACCTCAGACGCGAGAAACTCGCTCACCGGGCGAAGAAGTCAACATCACCCTGCCCTTCGACGCGGTTCACGTTGATATTTGCGGATACCATTGGGCACGCTTGAAGTCCGAACGATCTACCATCATCTTTTACCCGTCGGCATGCAGCCGGCCACCAGGGAGTCGGCAATGGGAGTACTCATCGAAGTCGTCGGCGGGCTGGTCATCGTCGCCTTGATCGTGCGCGGATTCATCGCCTTTTATCAGGATTTCACGCGCAAGAATCGTTGATTTACAACAATCATAATAATGAAAAGGGGAAATACATGAACCGACCCGCCGCTTTCATGGGCAAGTCCAACCGCTTTATTTCGATCGGGATGATCGGCGTTGTCATCGCTGTATTCCTGCTGTCGATAGTTTTCGGCAGTTGGTACACGGTTGATCAGGGCGAGCGCGGGGTCAAGTTGCGCTATGGCGCGATTGTCGGCATCGCCGAACCGGGCCTCAATTTCAAGGTGCCGTTCGTTGATACCGTCGAACATGTTTCGGTTCAGAACCTCAATATTCTCTATGACAAGCTCGAGTCCTACAGCAAGGATCAGCAGCCAGCTGCATTGCGTATCTCGGTGAGCTATCGGGTGCCCGAGGCACGCGTCGAGGAACTGTATTCGCAGTACGGAACGATCGAGAAAATGGTCGACCGCCTGATCAGCCGCAAGGTTCCCGACGAGGTCAAGAATGTGTTCGGTCGCTATACCGCGATCTCGGCAATCCAGGATCGCACCAAGCTTGGCATCGATATCAACGAGGGGCTCAAGAATGCCGTGGTCGGGCCAGTCACGATCGACAGCGTGCAGGTCGAAGATGTGACGTTTTCCGATGCCTACGAGCAGTCCATCGAGAAGCGCATGATGGCCGAAGTGGAAATCCAGACCAAACGCCAAAATCTCGAAACCGAGCGCATCAATGCCGAAATCACGGTCACCCAGGCCAAGGCCCAGGCTGATTCCGCGCTGGCCAGGGCACAGGCCGATGCCGAAGCGATCCGTGTGCGCGGTGTCGCCGAGGGCGATGCGATCAAGTCGCGCGGCGAAGCACTCAAGCAAAATGCGCAATTGATTGCGCTGACCCAGGCCGAGAAATGGAACGGAATCCTGCCAACGACGATGGTACCCGGCGGCACCGTGCCCTTCCTCAATCTCAAAGCCAACAGCGGCAACGAGTGATTGATCTTGCGCGTTCGCAGGCGATGAACATGTTGACCCTTCAGCGGCGAACAATGCCGTCACTTCGCCTGCAGCAGTTTTTCCTGCTGGTCGGAATGGTGTTGGCGCTGATCGCACCTTCGGCGCATGCAGCAAAACTCCTGGTGTTTGCAGCCTCCAGCCTGAAGCCCGCACTCGATACGCTGGTCGCCTCGCCTGAGGCGCGCAGCATCGCCGACATCACGATCAGCTACGCGGCATCGTCGCAACTGGCGCGGCAAATCGAACACGACGCGCCCGCCGCACTTTTCATCTCGGCCGATCCGGAATGGATGGATTATGTCGAGCAACGCGGCAAGCTCGTCGCCGCCAGTCGCAGCAATCTGCTTGGCAACGGCTTGGTATTGATTGCACCGAAGGAGAGTCCGATCACGCTGACGATTGCACAAGGCTTCGATCTGGCCGCTGCGCTGGGGACCGACGGCCGGCTTGCAATTGGCGAACCGAACAGTGTGCCCGCTGGCAAGTATGCGAAAGCGGCCCTGATCAGCCTCGGCGCATGGAATGCGGTCGAAACGCGTCTTGTGCCGGCCGTGAATGTGCGCGCTGCGCTGAGCTTTGTCGCGCGCGGCGAAGCCCCGCTCGGTATCGTCTATCGTTCCGATGCGGTTTCCGAAAACGAAGTGCGCGTGGTCGCCAGCTTTCCGTCGTCGTCCTATCCAGCAATTGTCTACCCGCTGGCTTTGCTGAAAGACGGCGACAACCCGGCTGGCCATCAACTCCTCGAATTGCTGCATTCATCGCAAGCGCGTGCGATCTTTGTTCGGTTCGGGTTCGACACGCTTTGAAATGACCGCACTCTCGCCCGATGAATGGCAAGCTCTCGCGCTGAGTCTGCGTGTCGCCACACTCAGCGTCATCGTTTCGCTACCGTTCGCGCTGGGTCTTGCCTGGCTACTCTCGCGGGCTCGATTTCCAGGGCGCTTGTTCGTCGAAGCGTTGTTGTTTCTGCCGCTGACCCTGCCACCGGTGGTTACCGGTTATGCCCTGCTCGTCCTGTTCGGTCGCCACGGCTGGATCGGCGAAAGCTTGGCACAAGTCGGTATCGTCTTTGCCTTCCGCTGGACCGGCGCCGTGCTGGCCGCGGCGGTCATGGGCTTCCCCTTGCTCGTGTTGTCGATTCGGGTCGCTTTCGATCATGTCGATCGGCGTCTCGAACGCGCGGCTGAAACCCTCGGCGCATCGGCGTGGCGGCGCTTCATGACGATTGTCCTGCCCTTGTCGACGCGCGGTATCATCGCGGGCGGCGTGCTTGCGTTTGCGCGTGCATTCGGCGAGTTCGGCGCAACGATCACCTTCGTTTCGAGCATTCCCGGCGAGACGCGTACGCTGCCAATCGCGATCTATGAATTCATGAGTCTGGCGGGAGGCGACGGCGGCGTGCAGCGCCTGACCCTGGTTGCGCTGGCCGTCAGCTTTGCAGCAACCATTGCTGCCGCGATTCTCGGTGGCTCTTTGTGGGGGCGCGGCCGCGATGATTGAATTGCGCATCCAGCACGCGCTGACTGATCTCGATATCGATATCGGTTTCACCTCCGAAGCCCGATGTCTGGCTCTGTTCGGCGATTCGGGCGCAGGCAAGACAACAATCCTCAACGCGATTGCCGGACTGCTTCGACCCAATCGTGGTCGCATCGTGCTTGATGATCAGGTGCTATTCGACAGCGCGACCGGCACCGATTTGCCGGCCGCTGCGCGCGAAGTCGGCTATGTATTCCAGGATGGCCGGTTGTTTCCGCATCTGAGCGTTCGCGCCAACCTGCTCTATGGCGCTCAGGCGCGCAGGCGCAAGGCGACCCAATTTGATCGCCTTGTCGATCTGCTCGAACTGGGCACATTGTTGGATCGTCGACCACAGACCCTTTCGGGTGGCGAACGCCAACGCGTCGCGATCGGTCGAGCGTTGGCGTCCGAACCACGCATCCTGTTGCTGGATGAGCCGCTGAGCGGCCTGCATCGGGACGCGCGCCTGCAGGTGCTCAACCACCTGCGTCTGCTCAAGCAGGAATTGCGTATCTCCACCCTGCTTGTCTCGCATCAGGCCGATGAAGTGAGCGCCTTGGCCGATGACGTCATCCGCTTGCATGCCGGCGCAATGACTGCACACATCTCCGTTGCCGAGTTTTCGACCGAACATCGCTGAAACAATGGCTGCGGCTTCACTGCGTGCGGCCGACGCGTTACGCTAGGGCATTGAAACGATCGTTTGAGGTCAAGCCCATGAAACTGCGCAACCTGGTTCCGATCATCCTGGCCAGCATTCTGCTCGCGTCCTGCGGCGGCGGCCTGGTCAAGCGGGTCAGCCCACCAACGGCGAGCGTGCAAGAGTTGAGCGTGCGCGCGGACGGTTCCTGGCATCTGCTCGTCCGCGTACAGAATTACAGCAACGTCCCGATGACCTTCAGCGCGCTCGACGCAGAGCTCGAGATCGCCGATAGCGCGGTCGGCAGGATCACGCTTCCGTTCAAGATGGATATTCCGGGCGAGAGCGCCGATGTATTCGAGACCAATCTGACACCCGCCGCCGGCGCGCGACCTGCTGGCGAGTTCGCCTATCGATTGCACGGAACGATCACGAGCAGCGATCCAAAGGGCGATTTCAAATTCGAGCGCAAGAGCCGCCTGAGTCCGGCCCCCGGCCTGCCAGACACCTGGCGCTGAACCGAACAAAACATAAATATTTAAAGGAATTCCAATGACGAACTATACTGCACCGATCAAGGACATCCGCTTCGCCCTCAATGAAGTGCTTGGCGCGGAAGCGTTGTTCCAGCGCCTGCCCGGCTTCGAATCAGCGACGCCGGACATTGTCGACGCCGTTCTTGATGAAGCGGCAAAATTCGCCGAGCAGGTTCTTGCCCCGATCAACTGGAGTGCCGACCAGGAAGGCTGCACGCTCGACAAGGCGACGGCGAGCGTGCGCACGCCGAAAGGCTTCAAGGAAGCTTATGCCAAATTCGTCGAAGGCGGCTGGCCCGCGTTGACGACGCCGGCTGCGTTTGGCGGACAGGAGCTGCCCGAGACCATTGGCGTGATTTTCAAGGAAATGATCGACGCGGCCAACATGTCGTGGAGCAATTTTCCGATGCTTTCGCACGGCGCCAGCGAGGCACTCAAGGTACACGGTGAGAAGTGGCAACAGGATGCTTTCCTGACGCCGATCGTCGAAGGTCGCTGGACCGGCACGATGTGCCTGACCGAGCCGCAATGCGGTACCGATCTCGGCATGCTCAAGACCAAGGCCGAGCCGAATGCAAACGGCAGCTACGCCATCAGCGGCACCAAGATCTTCATCACCGCCGGCGAACACGATCTCACCGACAACATCATCCATCTCGTGTTGGCGCGCCTGCCCGATGCGCCGCCCGGGGTCAAAGGCATCTCGCTGTTTATCGTGCCGAAATTCAAGGTCGACAAGGAAGGCAAGGTCGGCGCGCGCAATACGCTGGCCGTCGGTTCGATCGAGCACAAGATGGGCATCCACGCGTCGGTCACCTGCGTGATGAATTTCGACGCGGCCGAAGGCTGGTTGATTGGCGGCCCGAACAAGGGTCTCAACGCGATGTTCACCATGATGAATACCGCGCGTCTTGCCGTGGGCTTGCAAGGGCTGGGTCTGATCGATCGTGCCTACCAGGGTGCTTTGGCGTATTCGCGCGAACGCTTGCAGTCGCGTTCGCTGTCCGGTGCGAAATTCCCGGATCGGCCCGCCGATCCCATCATCGTGCACGCCGACGTGCGCAGGATGTTGCTGACCTGCAAGGCGCTAGGCGAAGGCTCGCGCCTGCTTGCGCTGCATGCGGCGACGCAGGTCGACATCATCGAGCGCAGTGCGGATGCAGAAGAGCGCAAGGCGGCCGATGAATTGCTCGGCTTCCTGACGCCCATCGTCAAGGGCATGCTCACCGAGTGGTCGGTTGAATGCACCTACGATGCGCTGCAGTGCTTCGGTGGCGCCGGTTACGTGCGCGAGTCCGGCATGGAACAGATCGCCCGCGATGCACGAATCACCACCATCTACGAAGGCACCACGCAGATCCAGGCGCTCGACCTGCTGGGCCGCAAGATCATGCAGTTGCAGGGCGCGGGCTTGCGCCGCTTCCTTGCCATGATCCAGAAATTCTGCGAGGCCAATGCCACCGCACCGGAGATGATCGAATTCGTGCTGCCGCTGGCCGAAGTCACGCGGCAGTGGGGTGAACTGACTATCGAGATCGGCCGCAAGGCAAGCGTAAACGCGGACGAGATGGGCGCCGCGGCCGTCGATTACCTGTTCTACTCCGGCTACGTTGCCCTCGCCTATTGGTGGGCGCGCGCGGTCGAGACAGCGGATGCAGGCACGCACGATGCGCAGTTCAAGAACATGAAGCGGGACACCGCGCGATTTTATT
>JBDSPX010000269.1:0-6002 GCA_039930065.1 Dokdonella sp. | reverse complement strand
CGGGTTTTGCGAGTGTGCGCAAGGTCGGCACATCGAGCGACAGTCGCTCGGCAGACGCCACGGTGATGTAGCTATCGGGTTCCTCGATACGCAGGTTGCGGATCTCATAGGGGCCCTTGGCAGCAGCGAGGGCGATCCAGCGCTCATCAAAACCGAGATCGAGCGTTCCATTCCTCGGTGTAACCATGCCACCGAGCCAAGCAACGGCAACCGGCATGCCGCGTGCGTTTTTTCCCCAAATCTCGCCGATGGCGCGATAGTGCTGTCCCGCCGCGCGTGCCGTTACCGGAACCCGGATCGTCAGCCGACCGGCATCGCTTTCGCTGGTCACGGCCATTGCGCGACTCGCGGCAAGGTCGAGGCTTGCTTCGACCACAGGCAACAAGTGCTCTGCGGTTCGCGCGAAAGCCTTGCCAGCCTGGTTGACGCCACGTGCCTCGACTTGGGCTACATAGTTGCCCGCCATGTCGGCCGGAAAGTCGCCTGCGAACAGGCCATCACCGGCCACGCCATCGTTGTGTCGCCCATCATCGAACATCGGATAGTCTGCGACCGAGTGATCTGGCGCGGTTACGTGGATGGTCGCCTGATTGATACGTCCGGCTTTCACACCGACGCTCACGCGATCATTTTGAGAGGTACTCAACAAAGCGGTAAGTCCCAGGCGCTGACCGACCAGTTGGCGCGTGTCGGTTTGCCATGAGGCGAGTTCAGTGGCTTGGTCACCTTCGATCAGGACCTAGCCATCCTTTGTGCCGGCGGGACTGTTCAACTTGAGCGTCCAGGTATCGCCCTTGAGGTTGTCGTAGTCGTAACGCATAGCCGGAACACGCGCTTGCTCGATGCCGAAATCGGTGTCGATCACGCGAGAGGCTTGTGATGCCGCAGAGACTTCGCGACCGCTTGAGCTGATCAGATTGACTTGCCAATTGGTATTCGCAGGTTCAAATACGACGAAGCGCAACTTGCCGCTCTCGACCGGCAGCGTGGCTTGCCAGCTGCGTTCACCGGCAGCGGCGCCGCTGAAATGGACAGGCAGCAAGGCAGTGTGGGAATGGATGGTGGCATCCACGGGAGAAGGCGCGCGCATGCTGGCGATCTCGGATGCCGGACCTGAAAGCTGCTTGGCAAAGGGTGTCACATCGGCGATATTTTCACCGGCGATCAATGGTGCAGAAATAAATAAAGCGAATAAAGAAAGCGCGAGTTGGTTTCGATTCACGGCATTACCTCCCACAAAGGCGTAGTTGGACGACAGGGTCCGGCCTCCAACTGTGAGGCCGCGTTGATCCCTCTATCGCACCGTGTAGCGGCTCTTCCCCAGCAGCTACCCAGTTCCCCCGCGACAATGGGTTCAGTCCGCAGTCTGTACGCCCGCGTATGGTTGATCAAGTCGCGCTGCAGCATGAGCACGAGGCCGCACGTTCCGACGTTTTGCTGCAAGGCTTGGGGGATTGCCCGCCGAAGTGCGTAAGTAGGGGATACCTCTTTCCTCAGGCCTGCCGCATGCGCCGTCTTCTGCTGCTAACTGGATTGCTTTCCGCCCTGCCGTGTCTGGCCGACAACACTTTCATCGTCGATACCCCAGGTGACGGCGGCGCGGGCACGTTGCGCTGGGCGATTACCCAGATGCAAGCCAGCAATGGCGTGCAGACGATCCGCTTCGAGCTCCCGGGCAATGCGGGAATCATGCTTACCTTGCCTTTGCCCGCGCTGGTCGGCCAATCGATTGTGCTCGACGGCAGTGCCAGTCCGGATTTGCGCATAGAAGGGGCGGGCTGGTCGATGTTCAAGTTTGTTGCCGGTGACAGCGGGCAGACGATCCGCTTTGATCACATGAATCTGCGTGGCGGATCGAACAGCGATGGCGGCGGTTGCATCGATGTCAAAAGCACGGGCACGCTGCTCGTATTCGATTCGACATTCGACAGTTGTTTCAATTCGGGGCCTGCCTCTTCTGGCGCGGGCGGTGGCGCGATCAAGACCAACGGAAGCCTGCGTCTGACCCGAACCCGCTTCACCAACAATGCTTCATCGGACGGCGGCTTCGCCAACCTGGTCAATGTCGGTGGGGCCGTCTATTCTTCAGGTGGATCGGTGCTGATCGAATCGACGCGCTTTATCGGAAACCACACTGACGCGACGCAGTTCGACGCCACAACCTGCAGTGGCGGCGGCGGTGGGGCGCTCGGACTGAGCCTGCCGAGCGGCGGCAGCGCCACACTGACCGATGTCCAATTCATCAACAATGCGACATCGTGCCCTTCGACTGGATCGCGTCAGGCCGGCACTGGGGGAGCTTTGAACTTGTTTGGTCAGGGCACAACCAGCGTTGTCAGTCTCGATCGGGTTTACTTCGGTCAGAACGAGGCCCGCCAAGCTGGCGCAATCGCAGCTTTCAGCGTACGCCTTGTTGTGACCAATGGGACTTTTTTCGAGAACACCGGATTCTCGGTCGGGGCGATCTACATGCTTACGTATACTGGCGCACCGGCAACGACGATCCAGTTGCGCAACAGCACGTTTGCGCGAAATTCCAGTTCGTTCAGTTCGTCCGCCGCTCATCTGCAACTGCAGAATGGCGCGACGATCAGCGAGGTGCGCAACACGGTGTTTGCGAAGCCGTTGTCCGGCCCGGCCTGCACGCCTGCGACTGCCGAGGTTCAACTGGGCGGTCCCGTCTTCACCGGTGATGACACCTGTTTCTTTTTTCTGCCCGGCGCAGGGGACTCGCTGACGGCGCAGTTCCCCGGCAATACCTTTGGTCTCGATGTGGCGACGCAAACCTATGGAAAGGTGCCGACCCTGCATCCGCCGATCGGCAGCATCCTGATCGACAACGGCGTCAACGCGGGCTGCCCCTCACTCGATGCACGCGGTTTGCCGCGGCCGGTCAATGGGGGTCAGGCGACGCTGTGTGACATCGGTGCCGTCGAGGTCAATCCCGATCGGATTTTCGGCAGCGGATTCGATGACTGAGATCTGGCGAGAATGACAGTCGGCCGAAACCGTCAGCCGCACCAATGCTGCTGGCGGTTTCGTGGCGTAGCCATTCAAGTCGCAGCAGCAACGCCTGCCAATGCATCAGGTGACACACATGCAGGATCGATCGAATCGCTACTGGCGTGGATCAAAAAGCGCCTGCGTTGCATGGATTCGATCCGCTACTGTGCGACCGCCTTCAAGGCCAGGCTGAAGTTCACCGCGATATGCGGGCCTGCGCCCTCACCGATCTTGATCAATCCGCGGATTTCCTTTTCATCAACAAATGCATTTGTTGTCGAGTTGCCTGCATCCAGCTGCTCAACGGGCAAGCCAGGTCCGCCGAAATCATAGTGTGAAAAAGAGTACTGGCTGCCGGACTGGAAACTGCTGACGGCACGCAGCATGCGTTGCTTGGTGACCAGTGACTCGAAGGTCTCGTCACCGATGAGCTTGTCACTGAAATACACGACGAGCCCGACACCGGGCTGGCTGAAGGCGCGCGCGTCGATCACCGGGAACGCGCCTAATTTCGGATGCTCGATGCGGCCGACAAAGTAGTCACCTTCGATGTTGTCAAAATCCTCAGTCTGCGCCGAGATCACCTTGCGCACGTCTCCGATCAGTTGTGTCTGGATAACCGCTTCACGATAGCCACCCGAAAAGCCCGGCGCGCGCAGCACCATGGTTGCGCAACCCTTGTCGGTGGCCAGCGAGACGACACTGAAATCACTCCAGTTGGCTAGCACATCAAACCAGCGGCTGCTGCTCATCCCACTGCGATAGTCTTCCGGGTCGATCAGGAAACTGGCATCGACGACCGCCTGGGTGTCGTTGCCTGCCTTGGCCTGGAGTTCGCGTAGCCACTTGGCCTCGGCGCTGGCATCGGCGGCCACTGCGCCCGCGTCGCTGCGCGCCGAATACGGCAGGTTCACATCGAGTCGCACATGCGGCGACTTCTCCCCACCGTACTTCGTCGCGTCGATGCTGCCCCATCCGGCGTCACCGATATCACCCGAAGCGATCAGTGCATCGCCCTTGGTGACGAGTGCGGGAAAGGTTGCTTCCAGGGTCGTCGTGGAGCCGGGCTCAACCAGCAGGATGGCGCCTTGCGGATACTCCTCATTGCGCACCAGCATGAGCACCGGCTTGGCCCCAAGCGCCGCCGTCTCGAATTCCGAGCGGCTGTTGGCCATCACCGCCAGCTTCGCGCAGGCGCTGATCGGGGCTTCGGTCAATGCGACCGTCGCACCGTCCTTGAAACGCATCGCCATGCCATCAACATACGTGGTTTCCGCAACCACGAGTTTGTTGCCCTCGATCGAGAACTGCTTGGTGACCGCATGGGCATGCGGGCCCTGTTTGGCGGGCGTGGACGCGGCAGCGGCATCACTTCCGGGCTGCGTGCCGCCGCATGCCACAAGCGCAACGATAACTCCGGCTACGACAACATGAATGATTTTCATGACCGACTCCTGGTTGCAGATGACAAGCGAAGCTGTTGCATGACCGGGGCAGGCATTGAATCACGACCCGAATCCGGATCTGGATAGCAAAGCAAGCGCGTTACGCGGTTCTGCCTGTTGTCATCAAACAAACGTCAAAGAGCGCGGGAAAGTGTCACCCGGATCAGATTTGCTTTCAGCCATGACGTGACGCACCACCCACCGAGCAGGTTGAGCGTCGCGCAAGACCGAGGTTGTTCACGTCAGCACATCCGCCATCGCGCGAGGTCTGCATTCGATTTTCCAGGTCCTGTTTGTTGTTCATTTCAGCGACCGGCTCGCATAAGCCACAATGTCGGCCCTGCACTGGAATGGCCGCTAACGATCGGCAACCATCGCAGCAAAATTCGCGCGATATCACTATTTCAGGCCAGCAAGGAGCCCACGTGACAGTTGAACAGGATCGTTCCAATGGCAATCGGCGTCGGATCAGCCCGCGTTGCATCGCTTGGCTTGGCGCTTTGGTCACACTGCTGGCGATGGCATCGGCGCAGGCCGAGGTCGACGAGGTTCGACGCACGCCGGCCGCGGACTGGGTGGTGCCGGTCGAGCGCGGCACGATCGATGAAAAACGGCTCAATCAGATCTCGGACGGCACCTACTACCTGCTCAGTGATCTGCAAATTCGCGCGGAAGGCGGGCGCGATGTCTATCGTCGCTATGCAAGCAAGGCGATCAATGCGGCCGGCGTGGATTCGCTGGCGACAATCGAGATCGGCTTTGATCCCGCCTATCAGACGCTTGAACTCAACGCGATCGATCTGATCCGCAACGGACACACCAATTCGAGATTGGCTGACGCCACACTGCGGGTTCTGCAACGCGAAACCGAGCTGGATCGGCGCATCTACGATGGCAGCAAGAGCGCGACGATCTTTCTCGAAGATGTTCGCGTCGGTGACATCGTGGATTATTCCTACACCGTGCACGGTCGCAATCCGGTATTCGCAGACCGCGAGTTCGGCGCATTGGGTTTGCGCTTCGGCGTGCCCCTGGCGCGTATTCACTCACGTCTGCTGGCGTCGGCCAAAACTGATCTGCACATCACGCCACGCAACAGCACGATCGAAGCTCACGTGCGCAAGCGCAACGGGTTGGTCGAGTACGAATGGGATCAACGCAACGTCGCACCATTGAATGTCGATGCTGACGCGCCGCCCTGGCACGATCCATTTCCATCCGTGCAGTGGAGTGAGTTTGCGGATTGGTCGGCGGTCAACCGCTGGGCGGCGCCGCTGTATGCGGTACCGAAGACGCTGAGTCCGGCGCTTGCGGCCGAAGTCGATCGCATCGCGAAGGCGGAGCCCACACCGGAAGGTCGCCTGCTGGCCGCCTTGCGCTTCGTTCAGGGCGAGATCCGCTATCTCGGTGTCGAAATCGGTCCGGGCTCACACGCGCCGAATCCGCCCGATCAAGTTCTCGCGCGTCGCTTTGGCGATTGCAAGGACAAGGCCATGCTGACCGTAACCTTGCTCGATCGGCTGGGCATCGAAGCGCATCCGGCCCTGGTCAATA
>JBDSPX010000268.1:0-3877 GCA_039930065.1 Dokdonella sp. | reverse complement strand
GACCTCAAGCGTTTGTTCGCCCTTGCTGTCGGTATAGGTGAGCGTGACGCCTTTCTTGCCGACTTCTGCCTTGTTGAGTTTGGCGCCAAGGTGGATATCCAAGCCCTGCTTCTTGAACTCGCGCGCGGCGACCTTGGCGATATCGGCATCGACTGCCGCGAGGAAATCGGGCATGGCTTCAAGAATCGTGACTTCGGAGCCGAGGCGTTTCCAGACACTGCCGAGCTCAAGGCCAATGACACCTGCGCCAATCACGCCAAGGCGCTTGGGTACCTCGCTGAAATCGAGCGCGCCGGCGTTGTCGACGATCGTGTTGCCGTCGAATTTCGCGAACGGCAGTTCAATCGGCACCGAACCAGCGGCGATGATCACATTCGTCGCGGTGTAGTCGGTGTTCTTGCCGTCGGCGTCCTTGACCGAAACCACGCGGTTCGCCTTCAGCGTGCCGAAGCCCGCGATCGCCGTAACCTTGTTGGCTTTGAACAAAGCGGTGATCCCGCCAGTGAATTGCTTGACGATCTTGTCCTTGCGTCCAACCATCGTGCCCACATCAATCTTCGCGTCCTTGGCCGTAATTCCGTGCGCCTCGAATGCATGCGTGAGGTTGTGGAACTGCTTGGAGGAGTCGAGCAACGCCTTGGAGGGAATGCAGCCGATATTGAGGCAGGTGCCGCCGAGCGCAGGCTTGCCATCTTTGCCGATGAAGTCGTCGATGCAGGCGGTCTTCATGCCGAGCTGCGCAGCGCGAATTGCAGCGACATAGCCCGCTGGTCCGGCTCCGATGATGATGACGTCGTAGTTTTCGCTCATTGCATTCGCTTCCAACGGGAATGGGGAATTGAGAATGGGGAATCGGAAGTGCAGAGCGGGACAGCTTTCACTCTTCCCGATTCTCTATTCCCGATTCCCCGATGTTGCAGGCTAAAGGCCGAGCAACATCGTATGCGGATTCTCTAGCTGATTCTTGATGTCGACGAGGAACAACACCGCATCTTTTCCATCGATGATGCGGTGGTCGTAGCTGATCGCGATGTACATCATCGGCGCGGCGATGACCTGGCCGTTTTCGACGATCGCGCGGTCCTTGATCGTGTGCATGCCTAGGATTGCACTCTGCGGCGGATTGACGATTGGCGTCGACAGCAGCGAACCGAAGGTGCCGCCGTTGGTGATCGTAAAGGTGCCACCCTGCAGATCTTCCAGGGTGATGCCGCCTTCGCGGGCGCGCTTGGCGTAATCGATGATCGCGCTCTCGACGTCGGCGAAGCTCATGTTCTGCGCATCGCGCAATACCGGCGTGAGCAGGCCGCGATCGGTCGACACGGCGATAGAGATGTCCTGGTAACCGTGATAGATCACGTCATTGCCATCGACTGATGCATTGACGACCGGATAGCGCTTGAGCGCCTCCGCAGCCGCCTTGACGAAGAAGCTCATGTAACCGAGCTTGACGCCGTGCGTCTTGAGGAACTGCTCGCCGAGCTGCTTGCGCATCTTGGCGACTTCGGCGAGGTTCACTTCGTTGAACGAAGTCAGCATCGCGATCGAGTTCTTCGATTGCATCAATCGCTCGGCAATCTTGGCGCGCATGCGCGTCATCGGCACGCGCTCTTCGGGACGCGCGCCAGGCGTTGGCGCAGCGGTTTTGGTGGGAGCAGGCGACTTTGAATGGCTGACCAGATCTTCCTTGGTCACGCGGCCATCACGTCCGGTGCCTTCGACCTTGGAGGGATCGATATTTTCCTCAGTCGCCACGCGACGTCCGGCTGGCGAGAGTTCCTCGACACCTTTGGCCGGCGCCTTGGTTTCAGTCTTCGCGGTCTTGGAGTCAGCTTTCGGTGCTTCGGCTTTCTTCTCTGCGGCTGCAGGCGCTGCCGCGGCTGCGCCTTCTTCGATGACGCCAAGCAGTTCGCCGCTGGTTACGGTCGCACCGGTTTCAGCGCTGATCGATTTGAGGATGCCATCGGCGGGCGCCGGCACTTCGAGCACCACCTTGTCTGTTTCCAGATCAACCAGATTCTCATCGCGCTTGACCGCGTCGCCGGGCTTCTTGTGCCAGGTGGCGATGGTCGCGTCGGAAACGGATTCGGGGAGAACCGGAACTTTGATTTCAAGGCTCATGAGTACTGTCCTGGGGCGTCAATGCGTGGCGGTGGATTCGGAATGGAGCGTGATTACTCGGCAGCGTAGTCGCTGCTGATCGGCGAGATCAGCGCCTGCTCGACGAGCGCGGCCTGTTCGGCGAGATGTCGGGCAAGATGACCACAGGCTGGCGCGGGCGAACGTGCGCGACCCGCATAGGCAATGGTCTGCTTGGCCGAAGCGACGGCCTGCAGGTGATGTTTGATCTGATACCAGGCACCCTGATTCATCGGTTCTTCCTGACACCAGATGATCTCCTTGGCGGTCGGATACTTGGCAAGTTCTTCTTTCGCTTCGTTTCGCGGAAACGGATAGAGCTGTTCGACGCGCAGGATCGCAACATCCTTGATTTCGCGCTTGGCGGCCTCTTCGATGAGGTCGTAGTAGACCTTGCCCGAGCAGAACACGACGCGCTTGACCTTCTTCGCGTTGGCGGCTGTCGCGTCAGGAATGACCAGATGGAAATGGCCGTTGCTCAGATCATCAAGCGTCGATACTGCGAGCTTGTGGCGCAGCAATGACTTCGGCGTCATCACGATCAACGGCTTGCGACAGGCGCGCAACATCTGACGACGAATCATGTGGAACATCTGCGACGGCGTGGTTGGCACGCAGACCTGCATGTTCTCCATTGCGCACAATTGCAGATAGCGTTCCAGACGCGCCGAGGAATGCTCGGGGCCTTGCCCTTCGTAGCCGTGCGGCAGCAACAGCACGATGCCGCACAGACGGCCCCACTTGGCTTCGCCCGATGAGATGAATTGATCGATCACGACCTGGGCGCCATTGGCAAAATCGCCAAACTGGGCTTCCCAGATCACCAGCGTATTCGGCTTTGCGGTCGCATAGCCGTATTCGAAAGCCATGACCGCTTCTTCGCTGAGCAGCGAGTCGATGACCTCGACCGTGGCGTCGGCGCGAATGGTCTTGAGTGGCACATGATGCGATCCGCTCAGCTGGTCGTGCATGACGGCATGACGATGAAAGAACGTGCCACGGCCAACGTCCTGACCCACCAGACGCAAATTCTGACCGTCGGCAATCAGAGTTCCATAGGCGAGATTCTCGGCGAATCCCCAATCGATCGGCTGCTCGCCGGCCGCCATTTTCTCGCGATCGGCATAAATCTTCGCAACGCGCGGATGCAGCGTGACGCCAGCTGGAACCTTGAGCAACTTGGCGTCGACGGACTTGATCTCTTTCTCGTCGACACCGGTGTTGACGATCTCGAAGATGTCGTTGGTCAGATGCTTGGACCAGTCAACGGCGTGCGCATCGTGATAGTCGGCATCGACCCCCGGAATTGGCGCGCCAGCTTCGAGAAGCTTGCGGTAGTCCTCGACCATCGCCTTCGCGTCGTCAGCGGTCAATACATTTTCGGCGATGAGTTTTTCGGTGTAGAGCTCGCGCAGAGGCGAGCGGCTGCGAATGATCTTGTACATCAACGGCTGCGTCGCGGCCGGCTCGTCCGCCTCATTGTGACCATTGCGGCGATAGCAGACCAGATCGATGACGACATCGCGTTTGAACTTCTGGCGGTAGTCAAACGCCAGACGTGCGACGAACAGCACGGCTTCCGGATCATCACCGTTGACGTGAAAAACCGGTGCATTGACCATCTTGGCGACGTCGGTGCAATACAAGGTCGAGCGCGCATCGTGCGGGTTCGAGATCGTGAAGCCGACCTGGTTGTTGATGACGATATGCACGGTGCCGCCAACGCAGAAGCCGTTGG
>JBDSPX010000267.1:0-3695 GCA_039930065.1 Dokdonella sp. | reverse complement strand
GCATTCCTGATCGAGCGACTCGACATAGGCGCGCAACAGATGCGCTGACCAGACTTCGCCGAGGCCTTGAATCGCATCGAGCGCTTCGCGCGCCGGGATGCCGAGCACGGCCAGCGCTTTCAGCGTGTCGGCGAGATCGGCAAAGCGTGCTTCGAGCCAAACACGCAATGCGCCGGATCGATCGTCGAGAAGGTCGCGTGCTGTCTGCAGATGGCGCTCGCGCAACACACTCCATTGCGACTGCCAGGCAGGGTTCTTCGCCGCTGCGGTTTGTGCCAGAGCAATCAGCGCATTGGTGACGCCCTGCATCGCCGAGGCCACCGTTACCTGGATCGTATCGTCGCGCTCGAGCAGGATCGCGGCGACGCGCCGGAAACAGTCCGCGTCGGCCAGCGACGAGCCACCGAATTTGTGCGCGACGGCGCAAGGCGCTGCTTCATCAGTCCGGCCGGAATTGGTCTGACGCGTAGCAGCAAGTGTGGCTGACAATTGGGCAAACGGGCTCATCGGGCCTCCGGTGGGTGGCTCCGCGCTTTGCAGGACTGAAGGGGATCAAGCATCCCGCAGCCTTGTCGAGCTGCGGAGTCGGTGCGGGAAATCTACCTGCGCACAACGAACCGCGCCCGAAAGGGCGTAGTCATCGTCGTCATCATAATAATTGTGCGCATGCAGCAAGTGGAGCCGATCCGGTGTCGCGTTGTCAAGTCAAGGTTTCAGTCGAAACCAGTCAGCGTTTTCGATGCGCGGGTTTGTTCACCATCAAATGGCGCAATTCATCGCGCTCACTATCAGACAAGCCGCCTTCAAGCTGGCGCGCGATCAGATCATCAAGCCGCTGTTGGGACGTCTGGACGTCCAATTGCGCCAGTGCGCCAAGGAAGTCTGCGCGCACCTGGCCCGGATCAATCAGCAGATCCATCGTTGCCAGCTTGTTCAGTGAGGCCGCTTCCTCGCGCTCGGCGAACTGCTCAAGCAAGGCGCCCGTGGTCAGTGCCGGACGATCGCGTCCGAGCTTGATCAGTTCGATCAACAAAGGGATACCGGGCTGGCGCAATTCCGAAAACGTCCAGGGTGGTTCGATTTCGTTTGCCAGCGAAGGGGTTTGCACCAGCAGGGCCACGGCAGTGCGCACGAGTGAACGCTGCGCAGGGCGTCCGCCGCCGAGCCGAGTCGAGCCTGGTACGCCGGCCTGGGAAGCGCCGCCGAGGAGTATGGTCTTCGCGCCGCTCAAGCGCTCCAGCTCGACATACATGAGGTCACGGAATGCACCATCGGGAATCTGCCCGATCAACGGACGCGCGCGCTCGGCAAGACGTGCCTTGCCATCGATGCTCGAAAGATTCACATCCTTGCCGGTTTCGGCGAAAAAGAATTCGCTCAGTGGTGTCGCCAGCTTGAGACGTTGCTCAAAACCGTCGAGGCCTTCGGCACGAATCAACGAATCGGGATCCTCGCCATCCGGCACGAACAGGAACCAGGCCTGACGACCATCGCGCATGCGCGGTAGCACCGATTCGACGGCGCGCCACGCGGCTTGTCGCCCCGCGCGATCACCGTCAAAGCAAAAGTACACATCGGCCGAATTGCGGAACAGGATTTCCGCGTGGTCGCTGGTCGTCGCAGTGCCAAGTGTGGCCACCGCCTGGGTGATGCCGTATTGGTGCAAGGCAATGACATCCATGTAGCCTTCGACCACGAGCAAGCGCGCGATCTTCTGATTGGCATCACGCACCTGCCACAGACCGAACAACTCGCGGCCTTTGTGGAAGAGCGGTGTTTCCGGGGAATTCAGGTATTTCGGGCCATCGTCCTTGCCCATGACCCTGCCACCAAACGCGATCGTTCGTCCGCGTCGATCCAGAATCGGAAACATCACCCGATCGCGAAAACGATCGTACTGATTGCCGCGATCACCGCTGGCCAGCATGCCGGCCTTGTCGAGCAAGGCGACGCGCTGCGGATTCGTGCCGAGTGCGCTCTTCAGCGCATCCCATTGATTCGGGGCGAAGCCGAGGTTGAAACGCTTGAGTGTTTCGTCATCGAGGCCGCGTTGCTTGAAATAATCACGTGCTGCCGGAGTGCGTGCGAGTTGCTCGCGATAAAACGTCGCGGCCGCATCGAGCAAGGTGTAGAGATCGCTGACATCCTCGCGCGGCTTGTCGCGTTGGCCGCCCTCGTATTCGACCTTGAGGCCCGCGCGCGCGGCGAGCTCCTCGATCGCATCGGGAAATTCGAGGCGGTCGTAATCCATGAGGAATCGAATCGCGCTGCCATGCGCACCGCAACCAAAGCAGTGATAGAACTGCTTGGCCGGACTGACCGTGAACGACGGCGAGCGCTCGTCGTGAAATGGACAGCGCGCCGACCAATCCCGCCCGGCTTTCTTCAGCGTCACCCGCTCCTGGATCACATCGACAATATCGATGCGGGTCAGAAGATCGTCGATGAAACGCTCGGGAATGCGGCCGGCCATGCGGTTAGTCTAAAGGGCCGGGATTCGGGATTGGGGATTGGACGAGGGGGGATTCGAGATTCGAAATTCGGGATTCGCAAGAGCGGGAGCAAGCCACGCATCGTCTGGCGAATTTGCAGCACTCGAATACGACAAGCAGTGCCGGTCGCCTTCAATCGCCTCCGCGTTTACGAATCCCAAATCCCGAATCCCGAATCCCGAATCCCGGCTCGCTAAGCGAGCCGGGCCTTGATCAACTCGGAAATCTGGCCCATATCTGCGCGGCCGGTGACTTGCGGTTTGACCAGTCCGATCACCTTGCCCATTTCGCGTGCACTGGTCGCGCCGGAATCGGCGATCGCCTTGGCCACGATCGCATCGAGTTCCTCGCTCGACAGCGGGGTGGGCAGATAGGTCTGGATGACTTCGACCTCGGCGCGTTCGATTGCGGCCAGATCCTCGCGGTTGGCGGCGGAGAACTGTTCGATCGAGTCGCGGCGCTGCTTGAGCATCTTTTCGAGGATGGCGAGGATCTGGGCATCATCGAGTTCGATGCGTTCGTCGACTTCACGCTGCTTGAGCGCAGCCAGGATCAAACGGATGACGCCAAGGCGATCCTTCTCGCCTGCGCGCATCGCGTTCTTCATGTCTTCGGTAATGCGGGCCTTGAGTGACATTGTGTACCTCGTTTGGTTTTGATCGGTTCAAGGAGCGGCTGGTCAACTTCAGGCGTTCGCCCCCGGATCGGGGTCCGGGGCAGGCTCTGAGCCTAGCCTGTCGAAGGGTGGCGCCACGTTGTTGGACTGCCGAGGCGCCAGCGATCATGTTTCGACATGCTCACAGCGAACTCGTGCTGGTTGCCGAATCGTAACCGCGCTCAGCACAAACACAAACGGCCGGCGCTGCGTGGGCAGAGCCGGCCGAAAGTTTCAGCCCGGATGTTGCTGGATCAGCGCTGAGCCGATCCGGCGATCAATCGGTAGTGCGCATCGCCGAGGCGATGTGCAACCGCTTGATCAATACATGCGCTGACGCTTGGTCACGTCGCGACCGACGCGACGCAGATGACGCTTGACCGCAGCCGCGCGCTTGCGCTTGCGTTCCTGGGTCGGCTTCTCGTAAAACTCGCGCTTGCGCACTTCAGCCAGCACGCCGGCTTTCTCACAGGTGCGCTTGAAGCGGCGCAGGGCAAATTCAAAGGGTTCGTTCTCGCGAACTTTGACGCTTGGCATAGTCTCTCCGC
>JBDSPX010000266.1:0-3278 GCA_039930065.1 Dokdonella sp. | reverse complement strand
GCCGACGGCGACTCGCCTTTTCGAAACGGCGATCGAGCGCGCGTGGGATGACGTCAACGGCGGACTCTGCTATGGATTCGCCCCCGATGGTTCGATCTGCGACGGCGACAAGTATTTCTGGGTCCAGGCGGAATCGCTCGCTGCCGCGGCCCTGCTCAGCGAGCGCAGCGGTGACCTGCGCCATGTCGATGACTACGACAAGCTTTGGGCGTATGCGTGGCGCTTCTTCGTCGATCACGAATACGGCGCCTGGTATCGCATCCTCGATCACGAGAACCGCAAAGTTTCCGAAGAGAAAAGCCCAGCCGGGAAAACCGACTACCACACGATGGGGGCTTGCTATGAGGTGCTTGCGATGATTCGGCGATCGGCTGACAAAACGGGCTCTTCGTAGGGGCTGGCTTTGCGCCGACATGGTGTTCAGGCCGCATGCAACACCGGAACTTTCATCGTTCCTCTCGTCATCCCGGCCTTCGCCGGGATGACGGTGAGGTAGGGCAAACATTTCACTGCAAATCGAACGGTCGTCGCGTCAGGGAATCACCAATGAACAGAATCACCATCGCCTTCTCGCTCTTGTTGACCTCTGCTTTCGTGTGGTCGAGCGAAGCACCCGATCCCTCGCCGATCGACGCCGCCGAATCCGCGCGTCTCGCCGCCGAGGTCAAGACCGAATTCCTGCACGCATGGAAGGACTATCGCAAGTACGCATGGGGTCACGATGACCTCGCGCCGCTGAGTCACAAGCCGCATGACTGGTATTCCGCACCGCTGCTGATGACGCCGGTCGATGCGCTCGACACCCTGGTCATCATGGGTCTGACCGATGAGGCGGATGCGGCACGCGAATTGATCGCTGCAAATCTCGATTTCAACAAGGACATCTACGTCAAGAATTTCGAGATCACGATTCGTCTGCTTGGAGGTCTGCTATCGGGCTATCAGACAACCGGCGACGAGCGTCTGCGGGCCAAGGCCGAGGATCTCGGCAACCGACTGCTGCCGGCATTCGATTCACCGACCGGACTGCCGTATGTCGAGGTCAATCTGCGCACCGGCAAGACGCGCAATCCGAAAACCAATCCGGCAGAAACCGGCACGCTCCTGCTCGAATTCGGCACCTTGTCGAAATTGACTGGAAAGCCCGTGTTTTACGACAAGGCCAAACGCGCCCTCGTCGAAACCTTCAAGCGGCGCTCGAAGCTCGATCTGGTCGGCTCGGTGATCGATGTCGAAACCGGCGAATGGATTGATGGCGATTCGCACATCTCGGGCGGCATTGATTCGTACTATGAATATTTGTGGAAATGCTGGCGCCTGTTCGGTGACAAGGACTGTCTGGCGATGTGGAAGACCAGCATCGCCGCGGTGAATCGGCATCTGGCCGACGAGGCTGATGGCGCGCTCTGGTACGGCGCCAGCGACATGAATACTGGAAAACTCACGCACACGACCTACGGTGCGCTCGATGCGTTTTTCCCGGCGCTGCTGGCTTTGTCGGGTGATACGCAACGCGCGGCACGGCTGCAGGATTCTTCGTTTCGCATGTGGCAGCTCCACGGCATCGAGCCCGAGGTGTACGACTATCGCAGCGGCGAGATTGCCTATCCGGGCTACGCGTTGCGCCCCGAGATCATCGAGTCGACCTACAGCCTCAGCCACTTCACGCAAGATCCGAAATACCTCGTCATGGGACGCACCCTGTTCCGTGACTTCGTCAAATATTGCCGAAACGACGTTGGCTACGCAGCACTCGCGAGCGTGATCACCAAGGAGAAAAAGGATCGCATGGAGAGCTTCGTGCTCGCCGAGACATTCAAGTACTTCTATCTGCTGTTCAATCCATCGGCGCTCGATTTCGATGCAGTCACGTTCAATACCGAGGCGCATCCGCTGCGCGCGACCTGGCTCAAGAAGAGCGAGGCGAATCCGGCAGCAGAAGTCGATCCGCGCATTGGTACTGCGCATGGCGGCAATGTCTTTCCGGGCGCGGTGCGTCCATTCGGCATGCTCTCGTGGAGTCCGGAAACCTCTCGCGGTGATCACAGTCGCGTGGCTGCACCGGGCGGCTACGCCTACGACGTCAATCGTGTGCGCGGTTTCAGTCTGACCCATCTGTCCGGCACCGGCTGCCGTGGCGCGAGTGGTGATATTCCGTTCTTGCCGATCATCGGCGAGCCGGATTCATCGCCATCGCTGGATGCCAAGGATGAGAAGTTCGTCAGCCGCTACTCGCATGTCAACGAGATCGCCGAGCCGGGTTATTACGCAGTGAACCTCGACAATCGGATCAAGCTCGAACTCGCTGCCGGCATGCGCAGTGGCATCGCGCAGTTTCGCTATCCGTCAGGCGTAAAAGCCGGCCTGTTGATCCGCAATTCGGATTCCGAGATCGGTAGCAGCGACGCCGAGCTGACGATCGATGCGGATAAAGGTACGGTCAGCGGTTCGGTCACGAGTGGAAATTTCTGCGGCTATCTCGATGCGGAAACGCGACGCAGCTATTACACCGTCTACTACGTTGCGCATTTTGATCAGCCGATCATCGCCCACGGTACCTGGCAGGACGGCACGCTGAACGTCGGCGCCACGAGTGCGAAAGGCGGTACCGGCTACGGCAGCGATGGCTATCCCGAAGCGGGCAAGGGATCCGGCGGCTGGCTCCGATTCGATACAGCCAAGCAGCGCAACGTCGGCGTACGCGTCGGCATTTCGTATGTGAGCCTGGCCAACGCGCAGGCCAATCTCGATGCCGAGATTCCGGCCACGGCAACCCTCGCGGCGATTCGCGATGAGGCGCGCGACGCCTGGAACAATTGGCTCTCGCGCGTCGACATTGAAGGGGGCGATGTTGCTCAGCGGCGCATCTTCCGCACCGCGCTCTATCACGCCTTGCTGCATCCGAACGTATTCAGTGACCACAATGGCGAGTACGCCGGTTTTGACGGCAAGACCCATCAAGTCACGGCACCTCAAGAAAGCCAGTACGCGAATTTTTCAGGCTGGGATGTGTATCGCTCGCAAGTGCAACTGGTGACCTTGCTTGATCCCGATGTCGGCAGCGACATCGCGCAATCCTTGCTCAATCAGGCCAATCAAAACGGCGGCGAATGGGATCGCTGGACCCACAACACGGGCGGCACGCACGTCATGAATGGCGATCCGGCCGCAGCGGCGGTGTCGGCGATCCATGCGTTTGGCGGCAGTCGCTTCGATACCAAGGCTGCATTGGCATCGCTGCTCAGCGCGGCCGAGGTTCCGACCGCGCGCGACGCCGG
>JBDSPX010000265.1:0-3055 GCA_039930065.1 Dokdonella sp. | reverse complement strand
GAAGAAGGCACGCCTGAAGAATTGAGCAAGCGCGTCGGCCTCGATCCCGAGACAGCCGCACGCGATGCTTTCCGCGCCCTTCTCGTACCAGGCTCGGTTGCCCTGATCGCGGGCTGCATCGGTTTCGCCGCGATCCTTGTGATCCCGATCCGTATCATTTTTGAGCTGGCCATCACCGCAACCGTTGGCGTCGCGTTGACCATCCTTACCGATCTGGTCCTGCTGCCCGTTCTGCTTTCCTATACGCGCCTTAGCAACTTGCCGCGCAAGCGCGCCTATCGCCTGCGTCAGCTGACCCAGTTCGACAAGATCTGGACGGTGCTGGCCAAGTTCAGCAAGCCCGTACCTGCGGCGATCATCCTGATCATCGGTATCGCGATCTGGTTCGCGGCCGAGCGCTTTGGCGAGCATGTGATGATTGGCGACGCACAGAAGGGCGTCGCCGAATTGCGCCCGGAAGCGCGCTACAACCAGGATGCCGTGCTGATCAGCGACAAGTTCGCGCTTGGTGTGGACATCCTCAACGTTATCGCCGAAGGCCCACCATCAGCCTGCACCAACAGTTACCCGGTCATGGAGTTGATCGATCGCTTCGCCTGGCATCTGCGAAATGTCGAGGGCGTCGCCCAGGTCATCACCCTGCCGATGGCCGCCAAGATCGTCAACGCCGGCTGGAACGAAGGCAACGTGCGTTGGCGCGCTCTTCCGCGCGATGCCGATACGCTGCGCCTCGCCACTCAGGGTTTCGAGACCGACACCGGTTTGCTCAACGCCGACTGCAGTGCGATTCCGATCATGGCCTTTCTCACCGATCACCGCGCGACAACGATCGATCGTGTGATCAAGGCGGTCAAACAGTTCCGCGAAGACAACCATGCCTGGGCCGGCCCGGAAGTGAACTTGCGTCAGCAACTCGCTGACGAAGCGGCCAGCGGCGAGGCTGCCGAGGGAAGTCTCAACAAGGTCAATCTGCGGCTCGCTACCGGTAATGTCGGCGTGATGGCCGCGATCAATGATGAAGTGCGTGCCGTCAAACGGCAGATCCTCTACATGCTGTATGCGGCTGTGTTTCTCATGTGCCTGATCAGTTTCCGCAGTCCGCGCGCGGCGTTGTGCATCACGTTGCCTCTCGTTCTGGTGACCGAGCTCGGGCATGCGTTGATGGTGTATCTCGATATCGGCATGAAGATCAATACACTGACCGTCGTCGCCCTCGGCGTCGGCATCGGCGTCGACTACGGCATCTACATCTTCGCCCGCATGCGCGAATCCCTGCTCGCAGGCAAGCCGCTGACCGAAGCGTACTTCGCTTCGCTGAAGACGACCGGCATCGCGATTTTCTACACTGCGTTGACCCTCGCTGTCGGCGTCGGTACCTGGGTGTTCTCGGATCTCAAGTTCCAGGCCGACATGGGCGTGATGCTGACCTTCATGTTCGTCGTCAACATGGTCGCCGCGATCGTCTTCCTGCCCGCGCTGTGCCGTTGGATTCTGCGGCCGTTCGAGAAGACCGCAAACCGCTGATCAAGGTGCTCGCCGAATCGCGCATTCGGCGAGCACAGCGGCAACTCACGGGCTCAAAAATGACTCGCTGCTGCGCACAGCGCGTGCGAGGCGTGACCGCTTAAGCGGGACTGCCACCAAACAAGCTGCCAACCCAGGCCGTTACCAGCATCGCCAGTGCGCTCCAGAACACGACGCGCACTGCACCTTTAAGCATCGGCGCTCCACCGGCGCGAGCAGCGGCGGCGCCCAGTACGGCGAGGAATACCAGCGAACCCACCATGATCGTCGGCACCCGGTAGGCAGCGGGCGCAAATACCGCGCTTATCAGCGGCAGTGCCGCACCGACCGAAAATGCGGCTGCAGATGACAGCGCCGCGAGCAACGGGCGCGCGCGCAATTCATGCGTGATACCGAGTTCATCACGGGCGTGTGCGGCGAGTGCATCGTGTGCGGTCAATTGTTCTGCAACTTTCTCGGCGAGCTCCGCAGTCAGGCCGCGCTTGACGTAGATCCCGGCGAGTTCCTTCAGCTCGTGGGCCGGATACCGCTCGAGCTCGTCTCGCTCCATGGCCAGATCCGCATTCTCGGTATCCGCCTGCGAGCTGACCGAAATGTATTCGCCTGCCGCCATCGACATCGCACCGCCGACCAGGCCGGCAATGCCAGCGAGGACAATGGTCGACTGGCCGGCATTTGCCGAGGCGATGCCAACGATCAGGCTCGCCGTGGAGACGATACCGTCATTGGCGCCGAGCACCGCCGCGCGCAACCACCCCACGCGATCCGATCGATGCGATTCACGGTCATGTTTCAGCACGCAAGCTCCCACTTCAGCGGCACGTAAAACACTGTCGCACGTTTCGTCATTAGTATTGGATGTTGAACCGCCGCATCAGCTTGCCGGCCAGCCAGGCCGGGCCGATCAACAGATAGGCCAGGTCAGTGAAAAAAGAAGGACGCGCACCCTCAATGATGTGGCCGACGAACTGGCCGATCCAGGCGATCACGAACACCGCGATGGCGGTCCAAAGCAGATCGCCAGCTCCGATGCTGCGGAATAACCACTCGGTGAGCAATCCAAAGACAACGAAGACCAGCAGCATGGCAGCACCGATCGGCTTTGACATGCGCCAGTAGAAAGCAAACGCGCCAATCATCGCCATGCCACACCAGAAACCCGCACGACCGAGCGATGCGGGGACAGGAATCACCCAGAGTGCGGCGATCGCTGACCACAGAATGGCCGGCACGCAGATCCAGTGGATGATCCGATTGATCGGATTCTTGTGATCCAGGCCGTACTCGCCGAACCATTCGTTGACGCTGCGCATGCGATTTCTCCACTCAAAGCCGACCAGGCGAGCCATCAATCCAGACGAATGTCGGCGAGACGAAGCAACGCTTCGGCGTACTTTGCTGCCGTTACCGAGAGGACATCGGCGGGAACCACCGGGCCCGGCGCCTGCTTGTTCCAGTCCAGCGTTTCCAGATAGTCGCGCACGAATTGCTTGTCGTAACTCGGCGGACTGATGCCGATGCGGTACTGATC
>JBDSPX010000264.1:0-9911 GCA_039930065.1 Dokdonella sp. | reverse complement strand
GCGGCATCGAACGCTTTGCCATTCGCGTCATTGCGACCAGCGCGACGCGCGGCCCGGCGACGGTCGCGCAGACCTTGTACGAAGAATCAGCGGAAAGTCTCGCCGCGCGTGAAAGCGAGCGCGAGATGCGTCGGCTGACAGGCGCCAGCTTCGATCATCCGCACAAGCGGCCCGATAAACACTCACGCAAGCTGTTGCGTGGTTTCAAGGAACAGAGCGGCTGATCTGAAGTGCTTCGGTGCAGAAGATTCCGCGACTTGAAAGGGGTTTCGCGCGGTGGCTCCCGTACCCGCGCATCGAAGACAACATCAACATGACAAATTATTTGGCGGGCTCCAGTTGCAACGATCGGGGTTGCAGGCCGAGTGCCTTGCGATAGCGCGTGTACAGGACGCGGACCTTGGTCACGTATTCGAGGGTCTCGGCGTAGGGCGGCACGCCGCCATATTGGGTGACGGCACCGATGCCGGCGTTGTAGGCCGCAGCGACAAGGATGCGATCTCCGCCGTAGCGTGTTTCAAGCACTTTCAGGTGTCTCGCGCCGGCCATTATCGACTGACTTGCCGATGTAGGTTCGGAGACGCCGTAGTCGCCGATCACCTCCGGCATCAGTTGCATGATGCCGATGGCGCCCTTGGCTGAGACGGCTTGCGAATTGAAAGCACTTTCGGTTTGCGCAATCGAGCGCAGCCAAGCTTCGTCGAGTCCTGTCTTGCGCGCGGCCGCGCGAAATTCGCGGCGGTAGACATCAAGTTGCAGCGCGCCGATCTTGCCGAGGCCTTCGTGGGCGCTGGAATAGGCCGGGGTTGCGACGGTAAACTCCTGCACCTTTACTGCGCCGGGCAGGGCGCGCGTGCCATAGACCTTTCGGCCGTCTTGTTCGCGTCGATACAAGTTCCCTTGGAAGACACCGAGGCTTCCCCAGAGATTCGGAACGAACGCGGCGTCGTCATCGAGTGTCTGCTCCGAGCATTTCGAGCCAGGTTCCGGCGCCGTCGAAAGACTGACCGTGCCGTCGCGCAGGCAGCGCCATACCGTGCGCGCCTCGGCCTGTGCCGAAAAGACGAGCAGCGATATCAGGATCAGCCAGGGTCGGTGCAGCATGGCGCGCATTCTAGCCGCCTTTGATGAACGTCCAGTCGCATTGTGAAATTGAGCGATGCAGATGCGTGATGCCAGACTGACTCAGATCAATTCGCGCGACATCTGCGTGTGCGATGCTGGTCGTGACACGAAAACGGAATATTCGGATGACTTGCGTGGCGAGAATCAGGGTTGCTTTGGCGAAATCCTTAACATGTCACTCCTAAAGGCATCGGCGACGTCGAATCTGCGCGGGCTCGATCAACATGAGGCGTCGCGTCGCCTAGCCGAAAGTGGCCCGAACATACTTCCTGGAACAGCGCCAAAATCGATCTGGGCGATCGTTCGAGACGTCTTGTTCGAGCCGATGTTCCTCATGCTGCTGGTCGCCGGTGGCCTGTATCTCGCGCTTGGCGATCGCGCCGAAGCGGCCTTTCTTTTGTCCTTCGTGTTTGTCGTGATCGGAATCACCTTGACCCAGCAGCGCAAGACCCAGCGCGCGCTGGAATCGCTGCGCGATCTTTCTGCGCCGCGCGCACTGGTCATTCGCGATGGCACGGAGATCCGTATTCCGGGTCGCGAGGTCGTGATCGGCGATCTGCTGGTGCTGCACGAGGGCGATCGCATCGCTGCGGATGCAACGCTGATCGATGGTCAGTTGGATGCGAACGAATCGCTGCTCACGGGCGAAGCCGTGCCGGTGAGCAAATTGCCGGGCGGCCAGAGCGCGGCGTTGTTTGCCAGCACGGTGGTTACGCGCGGTGTTGGGCTGGCGGAAGTCGTTGCGACCGCGCGCAAGACCGCCGTCGGCCGGATCAGTGAGGCATTGGCGTCGACGGTCGAGCCGGACTCGGGACTTCAGCAGGCTTCGCGGGTGCTGATCCGCAACCTGAGTATTGGTGGGCTGGTCCTGGCGAGTTTCTATATCCTGCTCAACTGGTTGTGGAATTCGCGTGGCTTGATCGAAAGCGTCCTGTCCGGCATCGCTTTGACGATGGCCATCCTGCCAGAAGAGATTCCGGTGATTCTGACCGTGTTTCTTGCGCTTGGCGCATGGCGGATTTCACAGCGCAAGGTGCTGACGCGGCGTGTGCCTGCCGTCGAGGCGCTTGGCGCGATTTCGATACTTGCGGTGGACAAGACCGGCACGCTGACGCAGAACCGCATGCAAGTCGTCGAACTCGATGTTGAAGGTTCCGATTTCCGCGACGTCGATGCGCTCGACCTACCCGAACATTTTCACGAAGTGGTCGAGTTCGCCATGTTGGCGACGCCGCTCGATCCATTCGATCCGATGGAAAAGGCCATTCAGACATTTGGTCTGCGTTGGCTTGAAGGCACCGAGCACATGCATGCCGAGTGGTCGGCCGAATTCGAGTACGCGTTGTCGCCGGAAATTCTCGCGATGACCCGCGTGTTTCGCGCCGATGCGCCAGATCAGCATCTGCTGGCAACCAAGGGTGCGCCGGAAGCGGTGATTGATTTGTGTCATCTGGATCCGCCACGCGCAAACGAAATTCTCGCTCGCGTCGAGGCCATGGCTGCGCGGGGCTTGCGCGTGCTCGGCGTTGCACGCGGTCGCTGGAAAGGGCAGGCCGCGCCTCGCAGCCAGCATGATTTCACGTTCCAGTTTCTCGGCCTGCTCGGTTTTGTTGATCCGCCACGGCCCGATGTCGCCGCCGCTATCGCCGAATGCCGTTCAGCCGGTATCCGCATCATCATGATGACCGGCGATCACCCAGAGACAGCACGAGCGATCGCGCTTGAGGTCGGCTTGAGTGAGCGTCCGGATGTGCTGATCGGTACTGACATCGATGCCCTCGATGATGATGCCCTGCACGAACGGCTGCGTCATACCGACGTCTGCGCGCGAATGCAGCCGGTGCAGAAACTGCGGCTCGTGCAGGTGTTGCGCGCCAACGGCGAGGTCGTCGCGATGACCGGCGATGGCGTCAACGATGCCCCTGCGCTGAAGGCCGCCGATGTCGGCATTGCGATGGGGGAACGCGGTACCGATGTTGCCCGCGAAGCCGCAGCCATCGTGCTGCTCGATGACAGTTTCGCCAGTATCGTCGCGGCGATCCGGCAAGGGCGACGCATCTACGACAACATCACCAAGGCAACCCGTTTCGTTTTTGCGGTGCATATGCCGATCATCGCGCTGGCCCTGGTTCCGACGCTTTTGCACTGGCCTGTGCTGCTGATGCCGGTGCATATCGTCTTGCTTGAACTGCTGATCGATCCGGCGTGCTCGATCGTCTTCGAGGCCGAGCCCGAAGCCGCCAACACGATGTCGCGGCCGCCACGTGGGCAGGGCGTGTCGCCGTTTTCTCGCCAAAATCTGCTGTACGCGATGGTCGAGGGGCTTGGATTTGCCGGGCTTCTTCTGGCCGGCTATGCGGCCATGTTGAGCTTTGATGTGCCGGCAGCAGAGGCGCGCACCGCAGTGTTTTGCGCCCTCATACTCGGGGTGTTTTTGTTGATTCTGGCCAACCGCCAACCAGGTGCCTCATTGTTCGCCAGTCAACATCCTGGCAACCCATGGTTACCGCGAATGTTCGCCGGCATTCTGCTTTTGTTGATCCTGGCTCTTGGTGTTCCTTACCTCGCCGCGGTGATGCAACTCGTGCCACCCGGTGTTCACATGCTCGCCTGCATGCTTGCGATGCTGACGCTTGCCGTCACATGGTTGGAGGGCTTGCGAATCGTCGGCAATCTGTTAGAAAAGTCGTTACCCCTTTCCGCTGACTCGAGAGAATCATGATCATCTACAGCTGCCAAGGTGCCGCGAAACAGGTCACCGGATCTTGCCACCTGATCACCTGCAATGAGCGACGCATCCTGATCGATTGCGGTCTGTTCCAGGGCAGCCGTGAGACCGAACTGACGAATGCCGAGCCTTTCGATTTTGATCCGGCCTCGATCGATGCGCTGCTGCTGACGCATGCCCATCTCGATCATTGCGGCCGGATTCCGTTACTGGTCAAACGCGGCTTTCGCGGCCGCATTTTCACGACTGCGGCGACGCGTGAATTGGCGCGCGTGGTCATGCTCGATTCCGCGAATCTGCAGGAAGGGGAGGCGAGCCGTGCCGCAAAGCGGCAGCGTAAAGATGAGGTCGAAGCACCGCTCTACACGATCAATGATGCGCTGCACGCGCTCGACTTCTTTGCCCCCGACGTGAACTACGGGGACACGGTGGAAATTACCGAGGGAATCCGTGCACGCTTTCTCGATGCGGGCCACATCCTCGGCTCGGCATCGATCCTGCTCGAACTGGACGATGAAAAAATTCAGCGTCGCATGCTGTTCTCCGGCGATCTCGGCAATTCCGGCCGACCCATCGTGCGCGATCCGCTGCCGGCCGTGTCGGCGGACTATGTGGTCATGGAAAGCACCTATGGCGATCGTCCGCATCGCTCAGGGCCAGATTCGGTCGAAGAGCTTTACCAGGCCATCCGCGAGACAGTCGCAAGGCGCGGCAACGTCATCATCCCGACATTCGCTCTCGAGCGGACTCAGGAGATTCTCTATTACCTGCATCAAGGCCTGCGCAACGGAAAGCTGCCAGAAAACCTGCGTGTCTTTCTCGATTCACCGATGGCGATCTCGGCGACCGAGATCTTCCGCCGCCATCCCGAATGCTTTGATCCTGAATTCATCGCGGAACTCGAACACGGTGATCCGTTTGCCATGCCGGGCCTGCATTTCACCCGCGAAACCAGTGAGTCGATGGCGATCAACAGCATCGAGAGCGGAGCGGTAATCCTCGCGGGTTCCGGCATGTGCAACGGCGGGCGTGTGCGTCATCATCTCAAGCACAATTTGTGGCGCGAGCGCAGCAGTATCGTCTTTGTCGGCTACGCAGCCGAAGGCACGCTGGCTCGACGCATTGTCGATGGTGCCGCGACAGTAAAGATCTTCAACGAAGACATTCCGGTCCGCGCCCAAGTCTGGACAATCAATGGATTCTCCGCGCATGCGGATCAGCCAGCATTACTCGATTGGCTCGGCGATACGCCAAGACGGAAAATCTTCCTCGTCCATGGCGAGTACGAGCGCGGCATGCGCAAGCTGCAGGAGGTTCTTCAAGCGAGAAGCATCGATTGCCAGCTTCCAGGCATGGGCGAGCCGATCAAGATCGATTGAACGGATCGGATAATTCGATCGCGGAGGGTGGGAAACCAAGAAGTGGAATCCCCCAGCCACCGAGGTGCTAACGCGACTCAGGGTCAGCGCCGGGCGGCTATTCGTTCTCGAATGATGCGAGCACTTCGATGATTTCTTCGGCCGTATCAACGCGGGTGAAAAGATCAGTGTCGTCAGGACTGATGAAGCCTTGCTCGACCAGGTAGTCGAAGTCGATCACGCGGCGCCAGAATCCGCTGCCGACCAGGACGATCGGTATGCGCGGCATCTTGCCGGTCTGCACGAGGGTCAGTACATCGAACAGCTCATCGAGAGTGCCGAAGCCGCCTGGAAATGCGACAAGGGCGCGTGCGCGCATGAGGAAGTGCATCTTGCGTATAGCAAAATAATGGAATCGGAATGCAAGCTCGGGTGTGATGTACGGATTCGGTCGTTGTTCGTGCGGAAGGTTGATGTTGAGTCCGATTGATCGCGCGCCCGCTTCGTACGCCCCACGATTGGCTGCCTCCATGATGCCCGGCCCGCCGCCCGTGACGACGACGTAATCGCTGCGAACTGCCTGCTGAAATCGGGTTGAGACAAGATGGCTGAATCGCCGCGCCTGTTCGTAATAGCGGGATTGATCAAGTTGATGTCTGGCCGTTTTCAGCCCTGCAGCGCTTGCTGGACCATGATCGTCTTTGCTCGCCGCGCTTGCCTCGGCTGCGTTGAGAGCCATCTGTGCTTGCGCTTCGGAGACCACGCGCGCACTGCCGAAAACAACCACGGTCGAGGCGATACCCTGTGCGCGAAGATCGTGCTCGGGCTTGAGCATTTCGAGTTGCATGCGCAGTGGGCGCAAATCATCACTGTTGAGAAACTCGGCATCATCTTGAGCAAGGCGATAGGCTGCGCCCTGCATGATCGCGTTTCTCATCGCTTCGAGTTGGGCGGGATCGGTGGGATCAGTCATGTACGTGGATCATGCTGAAAGAAAGTCGAGGCAGCATGCTCACGGTGCGATTTTCCTCTTGAGCGCCCGCGTCACCGACAGTGGCAGGCCGGGCAACGAACGCAGAATCCACGGCAATATCTTGCGCTTCACGCCATTCAGCGATTCCGGCACCATCGCCTCAATCAGGTGTGGGCCAGGATTGGCCAAGGCGTATTCCAGCGCTTTGTTGAATTCCTCGGTGGTGCTGACACGCATGCTGTGCACGCCCATGCCTTGTGCGAGCTGGGCAAAGTTCAGCACCGGGCCGTGCAGATCGAGCTGGGATTTTGCTTTTGCACCAATACGTTCGGCGCCGACGCGCTCGAGTTCGATGTTGAGCACCGAATAGGACGCGTTGTTGAAAATAATACTGGTGACATTGAGCTTCTCGCGCGCCATCGTCCACAACGCTTGAATGGTGTACATGGCGGTGCCGTCACCAATCAGCGCAAGCACGGGGCGATCAGGGCAGGCGATGGCCGCACCGACGGCATTCGGCAGCCCTTGGCCAATCGCACCTCCGGTTAGCGTGATCATGTCGTGACGGGGGCAACCGGCGGTCATCACGTTGAGCATCAAGCCAGAGGTGATGGCTTCATCGACAATGATGGCGTTGTCCGGCAGCAGGTGGCCAACCCCTTTGCAGACTTTTTCGGCGGTCAAGCGGCCGCGCGGTCGGCCAGGACGATAGCTTGCCTGCAACGGTGGAGTCGCATGAGACGCACCGAGGATTCGTGCCAGCTTTTCGAGGCTCGCGGCAGTGTCTTGTTCGGCAGTCGCCAGGGTGTGGACCGTACACGTGTCGGGAGTGAGATAGCTTTTCTTGCCCGGGTAGGCAAAGAATGAAACCGGGGCTTTGCAGTCAACCAGGATCAGGTGTTCGACATCGGCCAGTTGCACGCCGGCCAGTTCCGCCAGGTAGGCAATCCGTTCCACGGCCGGCAAGCCAGCACCGCGCTCAATTCGCGTGGGAAACGTTTCGGCTAACAGTTTGACGCCGCTATGGGCAACCAGGTTTCCTGCGGCGACAAGGCTTGGCTCGCGCAGCGAACGTCCGCCCAGCAACAACGCAGTTTTCGCGCCCGTGCGAATCACAGCAGCGATGGCCTCCACTACCGCATCGTCAGCAACGGGCGCAGATGCCTGCGGTGGCACGACACAGGCAGCGCCACCTTCGCCCCACGACACATCGGCCGGCAAAATCAGGGTGGCCACCGAACCCGGAAGGCCGCGGGCAGCGACGATGGCATCGGCCGCGTCCTGGCACAGCTCGGCTGTGGTTTTGGACGTGCGCACAAAGCCGGGCGATACGTTGCGCGCGACGGTTTCAATATCCGATTGCAACTGCGCGTTGTACTGCACATGGGTGGTCGCATGATCACCGACAATATTGACAATCGGTACTTTGCCTTTACGCGCGTTGTGCAGGTTGGCCAAGCCGTTGCCCAACCCGCAGCCCAGGTGGAGGAGGGTGGCGGCGGGTTTGTCGGCCATGCGCGCGTAGCCGTCTGCGGCACCGGTGGCGACCCCTTCAAAAAGTGCCAGCACGGCTTTCATCCGAGGTTCGCCATCGAGAGCAGCCACGAAGTGCATTTCGCTGGTGCCCGGGTTGCTGAAGCACACTTCAATCCCGGCATCGACCAGGGTTTTCATCAGGGCTTGCGCGCCATTTTTCATCGCTGTTCTCTTGCCGGAATGTTGGATACTTGATCCAGTTGAGCGTGACCAATACTTGCGATGTCAGTGACACCGGTCAGCATCATGGCCAAGCGGAGCTCTTGCTGCCAGTTGCGCAGCAATTGTGTGATCGCGGTTTCGCCGGCAGCGGCCAGCGCCCATGCCCAAGGGCGGCCGATCATCACGCCGTTGGCTCCCAGTGCGAGCGCACGAAATACGTCGACGCCACTGCGGATCCCCCCATCAACCAGTATTTGGATTTGCCCACTTACCGCCGCCACAACCGCGGGAAGTTTGCTGGCCGTTGCCGCCACGCCGTCGAGCTGGCGACCGCCGTGATTGGATACCACAACGCCATCGGCACCAACTTGCACAGCATGCACGGCATCGTCGGCTTCCAGGATCCCTTTCAGGATCAGGGTGCCCTGCCAATGCTGGCGCAGCCAGCCAATGTCGTCCCAAGTAACCGTTGGATCAAATTGCGCATCGACCCACGCTTTGAACCCATCCAGCTTGCGTGCATTCGGTACGGCTTCGCTCAAGTTGCCAAACGTGAGCGGACGCCCGCGCAGGGCGACATTCCAAAGCCAGTGGGGGCGACTGGAAACCTGCTGCACACGCAATGCGGTCGCGCGCAGGCCGCGCGCAGCCAGCCCGTTGCGCGTATCGCGATGACGGATACCGGTTGTTGGCAAGTCGACAGTAAACACGAGCGTCCGGCAGCCAGCTTGCCAGGCGTTTCGCAGCAGATCGTCGACGCGGTCGCGGTCGCGGATCATGTACAACTGAAACCAGAACGGTGCGTTGGATGCAGACGCGATCTCACTCAATGGACAGATGCCGACCGTCGACAACGTGAACGGAATATCGGCGCAATTGGCTGCGCGCACGGCCTGTACTTCACCGCGCCGCGCCATCATGCCGGCCAGGCCCACGGGTGCGAGTACGACCGGCATCGCGCAGGATTGGCCGCCCAAGGTGGTGCCGGTATCGAGGTGATCGACATCCACCAGGACACGTTGGCGCAGGGTGACGTCGTGCCAGGCGGTTTCGTTGGCCCGCAAGGTTTGTTCATCGTTCGCGCCGCCGTCGAGATAGTCGAACAGGAATCGCGGCAGGCGTGAACGCGCGCGTTCGCGAAAGTCGGCAGCGGAAACCGGAATCCTCAGCGACATGATCAGCTCCCAGCGACAATCGAACGAGCCGCAGCCCGCGCTGTCAGGATACACGCCGGCAGAAAAGTGCCTTCCAGCGAGCGCTTGCCGTTGCAACCACCGCCACCGAATCCGGCAGCTTCGCCTACGCAGTAGAGTCCTGCGATGGGCTCGTCATCCTCGCCCAATACGCGGCTGTGCAGGTCGGTGCGCAAACCGCCGAGACTTTTACGGGTAATCAATTGCATGTGGATCGCAATGAACGGGCCTGCACCGGGTTTTTGCAGCGGAGCCGGTTTGCAGGTGCGCAGGCGATCGGGTCCCCATTGACGCGCGTGCAGGATGCGACGGATCTGATCATCGTTTTCAAGTTTCGTGCCTTTGGCAAAATTGGAATCAAATGCATCCGCGGTGGCTTGCAGGACTCTGGGATCGATGTCGAGCGAACAGGTGAGCGCGTTCATCTTTTCTGCCAACTCCGCCAACGTATCGGCGACCAGGAAATGCCGACTCTCGGCAGCCATTTGTTTGACCAGCCGTTGATTTCCCAACAACAGATCCCTGAGGAATAGCGGGAACTGTTTGTCGCGGATGCGCTGGTTGTGTTCAGCACCGGAAATGGCGAACTCCTTGATCGCGATACGCCAGTTCAGCAAGTGCCATGTCCATGGTTTTTCCTGTTCGGCAACCCGCTGACACAGCCAATGCGTATCGAACCCCGTGACGAGGGGCTGCGCGCCAATGCGTTCGCCATGATGGTTCAGCCATAGCGCCGATTTGCACGGAATCGTGGACAGGCCGTGTCCCCTGAAATGCGGGAAGGGATGCGGAAAACCCGCCGCGTAGTTCCACATCTCGCCGGCGTTGACGATATG
>JBDSPX010000263.1:0-11280 GCA_039930065.1 Dokdonella sp. | reverse complement strand
CGTATGCGCCTCGACAAGAAATCAGTCAGCGGGGCCTTGCGCCTGATTCTGTGGCGCGGCATCGGCAAAGCCGAGGTTGTTGCCGGCGTCGACGAGGCATTGATCGAAGAAGGTCTGAAGACCGGCTGAGGGTGGTCCCGAAGAAATTCTCTGTCGTCGATGTGAGGCCGGCTCGTTGTGCGAAGCGACTTCAGCCGCTTGTGCCCTTTTCGGGGCCATGCTGCTTCCTCGCGTCATGTTGAAAAGGATCGATCCTGAAGGCTCTTCCCACAAAAGCGATGCGAGGCGCGATCCTTGAATTCGCTGTTGCCGTGCAAGGATTCAGCGAAGGGGAGGCATTGCAGGCTAAAATCAGCCGATGCGTATCTACATGCAAACGCGAGCGGCCACCGCCGAATCGCCCCGTTTCTACCAACTCTCGCTGCAGCAGGATCTGCTCGGCGGCTGGACGCTGTATCGCGAGTGGGGCCAGGAAGGCGCCCGATCGAGCCTCAAGCGAGAGGTTTACCTCGATCACGACAGTGCAATCGACGCATTCGAGAAGGCGCGCGATTCACAGGTCAAGCGCGGTTTCCATATCGTTTTCAGTCAGGGCATGGACAATGCCAATGCACATTAAAATTTGTGCCTGCGTGTGTTTTCTCCTGTTCGCGCAGGCTTCCCAGGCCTTTGAGCCAGGGCGCGACAGGGTTTGCACACCGTCGGCGGATGGCCAGACGTTTGAATGTCGCGACAAGTCCGATACCTCGGTGCCTGAGGTAAAGGCAAAGCCTGTCGAAACGCCGCCCACCGCGCAAACTCGCACGTCAAACAACGGAGTTGGCGAGGCAGCCCCTCCACCGAGTCGGCTACCCAATTATTTGATGCAGAATTCGGGCAGCGAGTCAGCAACCGTTGTGCGCGACTCCGCCACGGCCAGTGACTCCACTCCGGTTGCGGCCGCCCAAAGCCGCGACCCCATCGCTACACCTGCTGTCGACACCCACGCACCAGCCGCGGAATCGACTACGCCGATCGAGGCTGCAATGCCTTCGACGAGCGCATCAGAACCCTCGATTTCCGCACAACAACCCGCGCCCGATTCGAAACCAATGGTCGAGAAAGCGACCGAACAGCCAGCCGGCGTTGAGGTCGAACAACGCATCGAATCAGCAGCAAAGACTCCGCTCAATGCATCCAGCGCGCATGTTTCCGGCGCGAGCGAGTTCCTCAGCCTACCAGCGAGCCACTACACCCTCGTCCTGGCCAGCGTGCGCAATGCGGCGGCGCTCGATGGCTTGATCCGCGCCCTCGACAACCAACCAGGCCGACTCTACCTGCTCAAACTCGGCATGCCCGATGGCGACTGGTACAGCTTGTGCTGGTCGGACTTTGCCGACCTCGATGCCGCCCGCACTGCGCGCTCATCGTTGCCCGCTGACGCGGGGATCACCTCGGGTTGGCCACGCCGAATCGGCCTGCTGCAAAAAGAGCTGACACGCTGAAACCCATCGCTTTGAATACCTGGAGTTGTCCGTGACCGAACACCGCTTCCTGCGCGCGCTCAAGCGCCAGCCCGTCGATACCACGCCCGTCTGGATCATGCGCCAGGCCGGCCGCTATCTGCCCGAATATCGCGCCACACGCGAACGTGCGGGCAGTTTTCTCGACCTCGCCAAGAATCCTGAACTGGCCTGCGAAGTCACCCTGCAACCGCTCGCACGTTTCGATCTCGATGCCGCGATTCTTTTTTCCGACATCCTGACCATTCCGGATGCGATGGGCCTTGGCCTGCATTTCATCGAGGGTGAAGGCCCGAAATTCCATCACCCGCTGCGCACTCGCGAAGCGATCATGAAGCTCGGCGTGCCGGATCCGGAGACCGATCTTCGTTATGTGACCGAAGCGCTACGTCTGATCCGCCGTGAACTCAATGACCGCGTACCGCTGATCGGCTTTTCGGGCAGCCCGTGGACGCTCGCCTGTTACATGATCGAGGGCGGCAGTTCGTCGAGTTTTTCGACCGCCAAGGCGCTCATGTGGAACGATCCGAAAACCCTGCACCACTTGCTCGACATCAACACCCAATCGGTTTGCTCGTATCTGGCGGCCCAGGCCGCGGCCGGTGCGCAGACGCTGATGGTGTTCGACTCCTGGGGCGGCATGCTCGCGCCGGATCAGTTCGTTGAATTCTCGCAGCGCTATCTCACCACGATCGCGCAGACGCTGAAATCGGATCCCGCAACCCGAGATATTCCATTGATCCTTTTTTCCAAAGGCGCAAACGGACACCTCGAAGGATTGGCCGATACAGGCTGTGACGCACTCGGCCTCGATTGGACCATCCGCTTGTCCGAAGCGCGCGAACGTGTAGGTTCTCGTGTTGCCCTGCAAGGCAATCTCGATCCGGCCACGCTCGCGGCCAACCCCGCAGCAATTCGCGAAGCCGTGCGCGAAGTCATGCAAAGCTTCGGACATCATCCTGGGCATGTCTTCAATCTCGGTCATGGCATTACGCCCGACATCAATCCCGATCACGTGGCCGTGCTGGTTGATGCGGTGCACGAATTCGGGCGTCGTTGATTCGTGGATCTCATGCGCGCGGCAATACTTGCCATCGGCCTGCTCGCTGCTGCTCCGAGTCACGCGGACGAAGTGTTGCCCGTCAACGAAGCGGGTGACCTCGGCACGCTTGAAACGATCGTCGTCAGTGGCGAGCAACCCGGACCGGGTTTGTGGAAGGTCAGCAAGGATGACCATGTGTTGTGGATCCTCGGCACGCTGAGTCCGCTACCGGAAAAGATGACCTGGGTTTCCAAGGACATCGAGGCGACCATCGCTGATTCGCAACAGGTCATTTTTGGGCCCAGCGCGAATTTCAGCGTCAAGGGCGGCATGCTGCGCGGCTTGTTTTTGCTGCCTTCGTTGATGAGCGCGCGCAACAACCCGGACAAACAGAAACTGGCCGATGTGGTGCCTGCCGATCTGTATGCGCGGTGGTTGTTGCTGAAGCAGAAAGACATCGGCGACGACAGCGGCATCGAGAAACGCCGACCAATCTTTGCGGCACAAGAGCTGTACGCGGATGCCATCGAGCAATCGGGGCTCAGCCTCGACGACGTCGTTGGCAAGGCGATCAGGAAAGTGGCCAAGCGCGCCCAGGTGGAACTGGTCGAACCGCGCATCGAATTGCGCATCGAGTCACCGGGCTCGGCCGTCAAGGAATTCAGGAAAACTTCGCTTGACGATCTCGATTGTTTCAGCAAGACAATGAGCCGTCTTGAAACCGATATCGAGGCAATGAAATTGCGCGCCAACGCATGGGCGCAGGGTGATATCGACGCATTGCAATCGATGCCCTATACCGACCAGATGCAAGCCTGCGCCGATGCCGTGCTCAAGGCCAGCGTGGTCGAGGAAGCCGGGTTTGGCGATTTGCGCGAACGCTTCGCGACAATCTGGCTCGACGCCGCCGACAAGGCACTGCTCGCCAACCGGAGTACCTTCGCCGTGCTGCCGCTGCGTCATCTGCTCAGCGACAGCGGCCTGCTCACGAAATTGCGCGCACGCGGCTATGTCGTGGAAGTGCCCGAATAGCTGCGCATCTCACAACCGAAAAATCGGTTTACACTCTTGCCCAGTCGCAAGGGGAAGCGCATGCACGATGAGGCAACGACGAGCGGGATGACGCGGCGTGGTTTGCTGCGCATGATTGGCATGACGGCTGGCAGTGCCGCGATGTATCAGGCAATGACCAGTCTTGGTCTGGCAGCCGAAACCACGTTCAATGGCATGCCGGATCTCGGCACCGCTCCGAAAGGCGCGTCGGTGCTGATTCTCGGCGCGGGCATCGCCGGCATGGTGTCCGCGTTCGAGCTGAGGAAGGCCGGCTATTCGGTACAAGTACTCGAATACAACGCGCGTGCCGGAGGTCGCAACTGGACGCTACGCGGCGGCGATAGCTACACCGAAATGGGCGGCGAAACCCAGACCTGCGGGTTTGATCCGGGCCTTTACATCAATCCGGGCCCCTGGCGCCTGCCCTATCATCACCGCGGCATTCTGGGCTACTGCAAACAGCTCGGCGTTGCGCTTGAGCCGTTCATCCAGATCAACTACAACACCTGGTTGCATGGCAGCAAGGCATTCGGCGGCAAGCCGCAGCGCTACCGTAACGTCCATGCCGATTATCAAGGCCACGTCGGCGAATTGCTGGCCAAGGCAACCCACACGGGCAAACTCGATGCCGAAGTCAGCAAGGAAGATCAACAGAAGCTGCTGGCCTCGCTGCAGTGGTGGGGTGCGCTTGACAAGAACTACCAATACACAAAAAGCAATGAAAGCAGTGATCGGCGCGGCTTTGATCGAGATCCGGGCGGCGGACTCAAGGGCAAGCCGGAATTGTCGACGCCGACCGGTCTTGGCGACCTGCTCGATTCAGGCTTGTGGCAGACCCTTCCGGTTGCCGATCTGTACGAGTTGCAGCAGTCCTTGATGCAGCCCGTTGGCGGCATGGGAAGAATCGGCGATGCGTTCGCGCGCGAGTTGGGCGACCTCATCCGCTATCAAGCCAAAGTGGTCGACATCGATCAAGACGACAGCGGCGTCAAGGTCAGATACGAAGATACGAGCAAGCCTGGCAGTCGTCATGAGGCGCGGGCTGATTGGTGCGTGTGTACGATCCCGCTGTCGATACTCGGCGAGATCCCGATCAAGGTCGGCCAAGCCATGACCGACGCGATCGCTGCCGTACCGTATGCCTCCTCGGTCAAGATCGGCCTGCAATTCAAGCGGCGCTTCTGGGAAGAAGACGATCAGATCTTTGGCGGCATCAGCTACACCGATCTGCCAATCGGAAATATCAGCTATCCGAGCCATGGCATCCACGCCAGCGGCAAGGGCGTTCTGCTGGGCGGCTATCTGTATGGACCGGACGCCATGCGTTTCACTGCGATGACTCCCGCCCAGCGCATTCGCGAAGCGGTCGCCCAAGGCGGCCAGATTCATCCGCAGTATCCGGCTGAATTCGACAATGGCATTTCGGTTGCCTGGCATCGATCGCCGTTCACGCTCGGCTGCTTCGGCATGTGGACTGAAGCAATGCGCGAGCAGCACTACGAAAATCTCTGCGCGTTCGACGGCCGCATCGTTCTCGCCGGCGAGCATGCCTCGTATCTCCCGGCATGGCAGGAGGGTGCGGTGACCTCGGCACACGACGCGATCGATCGCCTGCATCAACGCGCGATCGAGCAAGGAGCCAAGGCATGAAGAATTTCGTATTCGAGTCTTGCATGGCGATTTTGCTGGTTTGCTTCGCGGCATCGACATCGGCGGCAGCGGACGACGCCAACGGCGTGCTCAACTCCAGCGACGGCGAACAGGTTTATGCCCAGATCTGCCAAGGCTGCCACATGCCGGGCGGACGCGGCGCGATTGGCGCAGGCTATTACCCGGCGTTCGCCGACAACCCAACCCTGGTTTCGGCGAATTACATGGCCGCGACCATCCTCAACGGTCGTCGCAACATGCCTTCCTTCGTCCATCGCGAAGTGAATGAAATGTTTTTCCCCGCCACCTGGCTCAGCGACGTCCAGATCGCCAACGTCATCAACTACGTCCGCAGCCATTTCGGCAATCATTACAGCGACACGATCAGCGCGGCCGACGTCGCTGCACTGCACGCGAAGGAGCCAGCCCGATGACCCATCGAAAGTTCGCAACTCACCTGCTGCCACTGCTTTTCATGGTTTCGGGAGCCGTGGGTGCTAGCGATGTGATCCGGCACGCACTGCCGAACAACAGCACGTTTCCGATCGCCGCCGCGGTCGAAGTGCCCGCAGACAAGACCCTGGTCTACCTGAGCGGCAAGGTGCCACCACCAATCAACGCCAAGTCGGATCCATCGGCTGTCGCCGTTTATGGGAATACTGAAACCCAGACCGTCGGCGCCCTCAATGCGATCCGCGATCAGCTCAAGGGCCTTGGTCTCGGCATGGGCGACATCATCAAGATGCAGGTGTTTCTGGTCGGTGATCCAAAGCAATCCGGAAAAATGGACTTTGCTGGCTTCATGAAAGGTTACACGCAATTCTTCGGCACCAAGGAACAGCCCAATCTTCCGGTTCGCTCAGCCATGCAAGTCGCGGCGCTCGCCAGTCCCGATTTTCTCGTCGAGATCGAAGTGACTGCGGTGCGGCCCTGATTTTCAGAAACAGCATCTCTTTTGGAGCGCCCAGATATCCTAATAGTGCACAAGTTCGTCTTCCACTGTTCGGAGACGAAGTTTGTTTGCGACCAACTTCGCTCCTGCTCAACAGTCGGCTTTCGTGCTCGCCTTAGCATCATCTGACAACCATGGCGCCATTGCCGATTCAAGCTGGGCAGCTTTGATCGGTTTGCGCAGGAAGCCATCCATGCCCGCAGCCTGAGTTTGCGCCTCCTCATCACCCGATGAGCGTGCCGTTATCGCAATGATTGGCAGATGATGGCCTGTACCACGCTCGCGTTCACGAACGAGGCGAGTCAACTGCAAACCATCGATGCCGGGCAGATCGAGATCGACCAAGGCAAGGTCGATATCCGGTTCGGCCAGCGCGGCCAATGCAGCAAGCCCATGTGCTGCGTGGGTTGTGCGATGTCCTGCGCTCTCAAGCATTCCACCGACGACGGCCGCAATGGTCGGGTCGTCTTCAACCACGAGAATATGAAAACCACGTCGAAGCGAAGCATCCGCCTTAGCCACGACGGTGGCCAGCGGCGATGCTGCACGACGCGACATGTCGGCATGGCCGTCCTGGTTCCCAGGCGCTTCTTCGAGCGGCAGTCTGATCGTGAAACAGGTTCCTCGACCTAGCACGCTGTCGACCGCGATACGCCCTCCCATCAAGTCAACCAGGTCGTGGCAGATGGCGAGGCCAAGGCCACTGCCACCAAATCGACGCATTGTTTCGTTGGATTGTTCAAAACGTCCAAACAGACGCTCGAGCATGTCGGCATTCATGCCCGGTCCGGTATCGCTGACCTTGAACACGATTCCGCTGCCGTCCGACTTCGCCATGGCCAGCGTGATGTGGCCCTTCTCGGTGAATTTGATCGCATTGTTGACGAGGTTGAACAGCACTTGCTTGATACGCAGGGCATCACCGATTACCCAGCTTGGAGTGGATGGGTCAATCTCGATGCGCAGATCGAGCTTCTTCTTGTGCGCCAGCGGCTGCTCCAGTTCAACCACCTCGCGCAGCAGGGCTCGCGTCTGCAACGGACGATGATCGAGCTGAAGTTTGCCGGCCTCCATGCGGGCCAGATCGAGACTGTCGTTGACCAGACGCAGCATGAGGTCGCCCGAACGACTGATCGCTTCGGCGTAGCCGCGCTGCCTGTCATCGAGCGATGTCCCGCGCAGCAACTCGGCCATGCCGAGTACACCGGTCATCGGCGTGCGGATTTCATGACTCATGTTGGCGAGGAAGGCGGATTTGGCCTCGGCCACCTGCTCGGCGGCGCGCCGCTGCTCGTCGGCAAGAGCGATCGAGTGGCGCTGATCAACGCGCTGGCGCCAGATGCGAAAGCTCAGCCCTGCCAGCAAAACCAAACCAATGACATAGGCCAGATAGGCCGACGGCGTCAGCCAAGGCGCGGCGGCGACATCGATCGGGATGCTTGCCGTGGTGGCGCTCCAGACGCCATCCGCATTCGCTGCACGGATCTTCAAGACGTAACTGCCCGCAGGAAGTTGCGAGAAAATACGCTCGCCGCGAGCGCCGGTGTTCACCCAGTTGTCGTCGAAACCTTCGAGCTTGTACTGATAGTCGTTGCCGGCAGGATTCAGGAATGACAGCACGCGTGCGTCAACGACGAGATCCTGATCACCGTGCAAGAGATTTATTTTTCCATTCAAATCCAGCGCTCGAATGACGCCGTCGCGGCGGATCGATACACCGGTCAACTGCAGCGGCGGTGCCGGCGTATCGAGCGAGATTGCCGCGGGATTGAACGCGATGACACCTTCGCGTGAACTGACATACACCGAACCATCGTCCGCGAGTGCGAAACCTCCGATCAACTCGGCGCTGGGCAAACCATCGCGTTCATTGAATTGTCGAACGCTGTGATGTTGCGGATCGATCCGCCAGAGCCCGCGCTGACTGGCTGCCCAGAGACTGTGGTCGGCGGCAACATGCAGGGCGCTGACCTGCATGGCTGGCCAGCCCTGCTCGCTGCTGAAACGATCAACTCGATGCAGAATCCCGGCGCGCAGATCGTATCGTTCCAATGCACCGAGTCGATGTATCCAAAGTGTGTTCGCGCCATCGAAAGCCAGCGCGTGCACGGCATCCTCGGGCGATCCGCTGACCGCCACGAAACGATCTGCTTGCGTGTCGAATCGCTGGACACCGCGCCCATTCGAAATCCAGGGCTGCCCCGTGGAATCAAACGTCAAATCCGTGATGTCGGCATCGACCAGCGTACCGAGCGCCACCGACCAGGCACGGATCGCATGCGACTTCGGATCGATGCGTGCAACCCCGCCGCCGCCGCCGCGCAAGCTGGCCCAGATGAAACCGTCTGGCGCGCGCAGCAGGTGATTGGCATAGCCATGTGGCAATGCCTCGGCCGAATCGGAGGCAACGGCCAATTCAACCAGTTTGGCGTCAGCCAGCGTGTAGATCCGGATACCGCGCTGATGGCCGACCCAAAGTTCCTCGTCCACCTGCAGCAGCGCACGAAGTTGGCTGCCGTTCGCACCGAGGCGCTCGCCATGATGATCAACTTTGCCGGTGGCGGCATCGATGCGATCGAGGCCATCGCGAGCGCTGCTGACCCAGATGCCGCCATGCGCATCGAGGCTGACGCTTTCGGTATGCGTGTGCAGCAAGCTGTGCTCATCACCGGCTCGATGCCTCCAGATCGAGAAGCTGCGCCAGCGTGCCGGCAGTCGAGCTACACCGGCATCGAACATCGCCACCCACAGACCGCCTTCGCGATCGCGCAAGACATCCATGACCCGCGTCGAGGGCAGCTCTCCGGGCAGCGCGTCACCGCCGCCGTAGCGATGCGACACGTCGCCCTGCAGGCGCAACAGCCCCGCCGTTGTGCCAATCCAGAAATCGGCATTTGATTCACCGATGGTCGCCGTGGTCGGCATGCGCGAGGGCGACTCGAAAACCGTTCCTGCGATGCGCAGGTCGGCGCCGATTCTGAGTACGCCGAAGTCGGTACCGACCAGCATGCTGCCGTCGTCCTGTGCGCGCAGACTGCCGATCGAAAGAGCATCGGTCCTCGCCTCCAGGGCAGGCAGCGCAACATGGGTGATGCGACCATCCACTTCGCGCACATCGAGACCAATGTCGGTACCAATCCACAAACGACCGGCGCTGTCGCCCGCGAGCGAGACCACCGTGGTTGAACGCAAGCTGTCGGGTTTCTCCGCATCATGCTCGATACGCTCGAAACTGCCGTCATCGCGCAATCGATTGAGTCCACCGAGATAGGTGCCGATCCAGATCGTGCCGGCGGCGTCTTCGGCAATGGTGAACAGCTCGTCGCTGCTCAAGCTGTTTGGATCGTCGGCCGCGTGCCGGTAGTGACGAAAGCTGCCATCGGCGCGTTTCTCGTTCAACCCGGATGCTTCGCCGCCGCACCAAACCCGGCCGCGGCTGTCGATCAACAAAGCCGCCACATCATTGCTGGCGAGCGATGCGGGATCAGCCGGATCATGCCGCCACACGCGGAAATCGATGCCGTCATAGCGGGCAAGACCATCGCGCGTACCGATCCAGATGAAACCGTCCTTGTCCTGGCGCAGCGCGTAGACCTCGCTGGAGGGCAATCCATCAGCCACCCGCAACAGCTCGAACCAGGGCTCCGACGGTGGCGGTGCCGCGCACGCGAATGTCGCCAGCAAAGCCCCCGCAATGAGGATTCCGAATCGTCCCATGCTGCGTCCTTTTCCCCAATTACCGCCGATGGTGCCATGCCATCAACACCCGCGACCAGCGTGCAGCGGGAGAATGTCACGTTAGAATCGGAGCATGTCGCGATCACGCCTGCCCCTTCGTCTGATCCTGCTCGGCCTGTTGGCGATCGCCGCGATCGTTCTGGTCTGGCTGGCGATAGGCATGATTAACGGCTTGCTTGAATTCTACGAACGCGTCGCCGCCCTGCCCTTGCTCGTGCGCGTTCCGCTGATCATCATCGTGGCCGCGGTGCTCGGCGGTGCGGGCTGGCTCGCGTGGAAACTGTTGCGTCCTTTACCGCGACGATCCGGCTCGCGCAAAATCGATGCCGTTCCGGATCGACAAACCATCGAAGCGCGCGTTGCCGATTTGCGTGACCGCGACGCCGATGCCGCCAGCCTCGAACAGGAATTGCTCGAACTCGATCGACGCCGTTTGAGCGGCGAGTGCCATGTCGCCCTGTTCGGCGAAATCAGCACCGGCAAGTCGAGCTTGATCCGCCGCCTCGCCAGTGCAGCGGCGCCCGAGGTCGATGTAATTGGCGGCACCACGCGCTGGGTCAAGCACTTTCAGGGCGCGCTGCCCGATGGTCGGGAACTGATCCTCGCCGACATGCCCGGCACCGGCGAAGTCTCCGGCAGCCAGCGCGAACAGCTTGCTCGCGATGAAGCGCTGCGCGCGCATGCGGTGGTCTACGTCGTCTCCTCGGATCTGACCCGCGCCCAGGATGCCGAACTGCGCTGGCTGGCCGGCTTTGGCAAACCGCTGATTCTCGTCCTCAACAAAATTGATTTGTTCGCTGACAACGAGCGCGAGGCGTTGCTGCAGACATTCGTGCATCGCTATGCCGCGGTGTGTCGTTCAGTGGTCGGCATCAGCGCAGGCGGCAAAGAGCGCTTCGAGCGCAGCCTCGCCGATGGGCGTGTCGAACAAGTGACTCGCGAACGCGCGGCCGACATCGAAAGTCTGCTGGCTGCGCTGATGCAGGTGACTTCGGGTGGCGCGGAGCATCTCGAGCCGGCGCGAGAAGCGGCCGTGCTGGCCAGTGTCGATCAGCGCAGCCATGCACTTGCACGTGATGTCGCCGCGCGAGAGTCCGAAGCGACGGTGATCCGCTACACCCGCCGCGCCGTGGTCGGGGCGATGGCCGCGGTTGCGCCCGGCAGTGACATCATCATCCAGGGCGCGCTCGGCACCGCGATGGTGCGCGAACTCGCCCGCATCCACGATGTGCCGGTGCGCGAGCTCGATGTCGAGAATCTGCTCGGTCGCCTGGGCTTGACCCTGCGCAACACCACGGCGATTGTCCTCGCCATTGCCGGCAACGCACTCAAGGCATTCCCCG
>JBDSPX010000262.1:0-14808 GCA_039930065.1 Dokdonella sp. | reverse complement strand
GCCAGCGATTCGTCGAGCCGATCGCGTCGTCGCGCACCGATCAGCGGAATGATGTCCGCACCACGAGCCATCACCCAGGCGATCGCGATCTGCGCAACGCTGACACTGCGCTGCTCGGCAACCGCGCGCAAAGCGTCGACCAGGGCGAGGTTACGTTCGACGTTGCCTTGCTGGAATCGCGGCGAGAACGCGCGGAAGTCGCTTTTGCCGGCATCGCCGGTCTGCCAGTGCCAGCTGAGCTATCCGCGTCCGAGGACGCATATCGGCGTTCGCGCCGATCGAGTCCTCCATCGGCACCTTGGGATCGAGTCGCGAGCGGCCGTAAATATCGTTGCGGTGGGTGCCTAGGCGTTGCAGGTGGTGTGGGGATTTCTTCAGGCCTGAGCGAGGGGTGTCGTAGGCTGACCATCCACTCGCCGGATCACGCAGCGCGCCGAACATCACGTTGAGCACGTTTTGGGGGTGAGTTCGTCGATTTGCTGCGGATCGAAATGGACGGCTAAACAGTCATCACGCTTGTACCGACCATGCGCTCGATACCGCACGACCCTTTTCAAGATCATCGACGACCAGCACAAGCTGGTTGTCGTGATCGCTGTAGAGGACCTCGATATTCACGCCCGCATCGGCCATGCGCCGGGTCAATTGACCCAGTTGGCCGGGCACCGCCTGGCGTAGGCGCTGCACGATCACCTCTCGTATCTCAAGTACGACGATGCCAGCGGCTTCAAGCGCAGTACGCGCCGCTTCGCCATCCTCAAACAGGAAATGCGCGGTGCCTTGATGGCCTGCGAGCCAGGCGCCGCCGCCCTCGATGCTGATACCGGCTTGGCCGAGTGCGGCACCCATGTCGGCCAATGCGCCGGGGCGGTTGTCGAGGAGGATCGCCAGATCATGCATCGCTGGAATCACTCGTCATCGAGACAACAACCGGCTCGCAGCGCACCTCGGTCAGTACCGAATTGGCAATGAAACATTGTGCGTGAGCGGCCTCATGCAGCGCGTCGAGTTGCGGGAGATCCGGCTGCTTGTCGCCAAGAAAGGCGACCGCAGGACGTAGTGTCACGAGGGTCATCGCATGCTTTCCAGATGCGTTTTTGGCCATCACGCCGACGGCGTCATCGCGATAGCGTTCGACAACATAGCCGCGCTTGCGCGCGATTGAGAGAAACCACAGCATGTGACAGCTCGACAAGCTGGCGACGAAGGCTTCCTCGGGATCCACTGCCGCGGCGTCCGACATCGGCAGCGGCACAACGTGTGGCGACGATGAAGCAGCGACTTCAGCGCCGCCATCGAACAACCAGCGATGCGCGCGGCTGTAGCGGTCATTGAGGAAGTCGGCATCGTGTCGTTGCCAGCTGATCGTGGCGAGATGGTCGGACATGGGCAGAGTCAGCCGTGCAGTGGAGGAAATCCAAGCGTATCGAATTGAACGACGGAGATGGTTCGTCTACGATCGAATCATGCCTGCCGCCATCGACATCGCACGAATTTCTGGCTTGATCGGTGAACCGGCGCGCGCCAACATCTTGCTCGCGCTGATGGCGGGGCAGGCCTTGACCGCGACCGAATTGGCCCAGCGTGCCGACATCACCAAGCAGACGGCGAGCGCGCATCTGGCACGCATGCTTGAAGCAGATTTGCTGCGCGTGGAAAGTCAGGGGCGGCATCGCTATTTCCGACTCGCTGACGTCGATGTAGCGCAGCTGCTCGAACACTTGCTCGGGGTTGCCGAACGTGTCGGCGGCATGTCTATCCAGATCGGTCCGCGTGATGTGGGATTGCGCAAGGCGCGTGTCTGCTATGACCATCTGGCGGGTGATCTCGGGGTGATCATGTTTGATGCCCTGGTCGCGCAAGGTCTGCTGCGGGTTCTTGATGATGCCGTCACGACAACCCCGGCAGGGGATCGGTATTTCCGCGAGCTCGGATTCGACGTCGATGCGATGCAGGGCCAGCGTCGTCCGCTTTGCCGATATTGTCTGGATTGGAGCGTGCGCCGACACCACCTCGCGGGCATGCTCGGAGCGGCGCTGCTCAATGACGTGCTGGAAAATGGTTGGGCGCGACGTGCAAGAGGAACGCGAGCCATCCACTTCACCATCCACGGTGAAACAGCGTTCCGGCAGCGCTACCGGATCTGATTTTGAGCTACGTTATCGCTGGCAGCTTCGCCTCAAGCATGGGCTGGCGGACGCTCGATCCAAGTCGCCTGAATCGCGTTCGGCCATGGGCGCGCGCGGAATGACGGATACTCTGAAAAATCGAAAATATCCACTTGCACAGTGAGGGCTGCCGGATGACCGACTCCAACGAGATCTTCAACTATCTAGCTGTCTTGTTCTCGATCATTCTCGGTTTGGCCGTCACCGAAATCCTGCAGGGGTTCCGGCGAATATTGCTGGTTCGAAGCCGCCTGATTGCCTACTGGCCATCCATCCTCTGGGGCTTCATCCTGCTGGTCGTATGCGCGCAATCCTGGTGGGCCCTGTTCGGCCTGCACGACCAGACTGAATGGACCTTCGGCATGTACGCAGTCGTCTTGCTGCAGACGGCATTGTTGTACATGGTCGCGGGGCTCTCGCTTTCCGGTACCGGCGAGGAGGCGGGTTTCGATATGCGAAGTGCGTATTTCGCCAACGCGCGCCCGTTTTTTCTCCTGCTGGTGGCGATGATCGGCACCAGTCTGATCAAGGATCTGGTCGTCTCGGGACATCTTTCCGATCCCGCCAATCTTGTGTTCCACGGCTTGTTCGCGCTATGCGCGTTGATCCCGGCGGTAACTCGCAACGAGATTTTTCATAAAATCAATGCGCCGCTCGTAGCGCTTTCAATGGGTGCCTACGTGATTGCACTCTTCAACCGAATTGGTTGAACGTCTTACGCCTGATTTCGCGTTGCCAGCCGCTTGATGATTTGCCTGCGCAGCGTTCTGGCTGATGGGATGGTCTGGATCCTGCAGCGATCATTCGACGGTGGCGTAGTTTTCGTGGAGCCTTCGACTGCACAAAGATTTTGCGGCCGAGGGAGGCTTTGAACCGATCAGTGCGGTCAACGAGAGCATGATCGATCTTGTGGCTCGGCATGGCTTCAACCTGCCAAGGCTCTAACGTGCCGGGAGATACCACGCGTGCCTGACAGGGGTGCTCCGACCAGAACGGCAGCCGGGCGCGCAGAGATTTCCGCGCGGAAGCTGCATCTGAATCAAAGCTCCCGCAAGGATCTGATTGCATACAACGGAAACCGGTCGAAGGAGCGGATACGCTTTCCGTTTTGAATGCGTGGGCGACGGCGACGTACTGGTCGGTGATTCATTTTCAGAAGGTTTGTTTGAAAGTTGAGCTTTGGTCATTGGCGATCACCGGCAACCACAACTCTGCGCGAAAGCTGACCCATCGAACAAACGGCGGTGATGCAAGAATTTCTGCACTACTAACAACACACCGAAGCATGGTGCACTGCGGCAAGCTCTGCTATTTTGAGTCATGCCATTTCTGCAGATCGACGATCTTGGCCTCCACTATCGTGTCCATGGTCACGGCGAACCGCTGGTTCTGCTGCACGGCCTCGGATCGAGCGGTGCGGATTGGGCGTTCCAGGCTGAATCGCTCGGGGCGCATTTTCGCCTGATCGTTCCCGACTTGCGCGGTTCCGGACTCAGCGGTTCTCCGCGCGGTCGCTTTTCAATCGCGCAATTCGCCGCTGACTTATGGCGGTTGCTCGATGCGCTCGCCATCGATCGCGTCCATCTCATGGGCTTTTCACTTGGCGGCGCGGTTGCCGTGGAAATGGCGTTGCAGCGTCCGCTCGCCGTTGCGCGACTGATGACGATCAATACGCTGCCATCGTATCGTCTGGATAGTTGGCGCAAGCGCATCGAACTGATCAGCCAGGTCGCCCTGGTGCGCAGTTTAGGTATGCGTCGAGTCGCCGCGATTGCTGCGAAGCGACTGTTTCGCGAACCGCACCAGGAGCCCATGCGTCGGCGCGTTGTTGAAGTGGTTGGCAACGCACCGCGGCGACCCTACCTGAAAACCGTCAAGGCACTCGCCGCATGGTGTGCCCTCGATCGCATGGCGGCTATCCGCAGCGAGTGGCTGATGCTCGCAGGCGAACACGACTACACACCACTGGCCGAAAAGCGCGACTATGCCACTCGCTTCGGCGCGCAATTCGCCGTGGTCGGCGGATCGCGGCATGGCACGCCGTTCGATGCGATCAACGCGTGCAATGCGGTTGCGCTGGCTTTCTTCCTTGGCAAACCGTTGCCGCAGCCCGAGTCGCTGGCGATCGATACGCCCGATATGGCACCGATCGAAGCGCCAGCGGGGTTTCTTCATTGATAAACAAAGTAAATATGTGCATATCATGTTTTAAGCAGCGTCCCGCTGCGCGGTGCCTGTCAACCACGTCAGGGAACGAGCGAACATGAGTGAGCCCTTGCCGCGGCTGTTGATTGTCGAAGACGATCCGACCATTGCCGGTAACTTGTTCGCGTTCTTCGAGGCAAGAGGGTTTGTGGTGGATGCGGCCTACGATGGACGCACGGCGCTGCATCGTCTGGCGGTCGAGTCGTTCGAGATCGTGATTCTCGATGTTGGATTGCCAGCCATTGATGGCCTGGCTGTGCTGCACCGCCTGCGCAACGAACTCGGCCTCGCCGTGCCCGTCCTGCTGTTGACCGCACGCGACGACATCGGCGACAAGCTCGCCGGTTTCTCCCACGGTGCCGATGACTATGTCACCAAACCTTTTGTCCTCGTTGAAATAGAAGCCCGAGTTCGCGCCCTGCTCGTGCGCGCCAGCGGTCGCGTGGCGGCTCCGATCAAGCGCTTTGGACCATTGACTCTGGATCCGCGACGCCACGAGTTGCGTGTCAACGGAACGCTGGTGCGCCTGACTCCGAAAGGCTGGAACATTCTTGAAGCGCTGCTTCGCGATCCCGTCCGCGTCGTGCCGCGAGCGGAGATTGAACGCGCTCTCTGGGGCGAAGATCCGCCCGAGACCGATGCCCTGCGCAGTCAGATTCACCTGTTGCGAAAGGCCTTGGCTGATGCAGGATTTGAAGGTATTGAGACTGTCCATGGCGTCGGTTTGCGTCTTGTCGCTGCAACTGACGTCGAATGAAGCGAACGCTGACCTGGCGCGTTACCTGGGCGATAACCGCGACCGTTGCGCTATTTGTCGGCTTGATGGCCGTGCTCGCCTACTCGGTCATGTTCGAGCAGGAAGACGAACTCGCTGACCAGTTGGTCCAGGTGGAGTTGCATCGCTTGATTGAGCGCCTCGACCATGGCGAGATCGATATCCAGCACCAGCCAATCGAGATCGGGACGCGCACCGAAGCATGGGTAGGTGCCGACGGCGCCGATGCATCGATGCCAGCCACGCTGAGACAGCTCGCCGCGGGGCCGCATGAGATCGAGCTCGGTGGTCGCGTGCTTCACGTCATCATTGCTCAATCAAGATTCGGTCAACTGACCGTCGTATTTGACGCCACACAAAATGAAAGACGCGTCAGCCAATTCGGGCTGATCCTGCTGATTCTCTGGATTCTGTGTCTGGCCGCCAGCTACTGGCTGGCGCACGCAACCGCAGGCATCGTGGTTGGGCGGATGCATGCGATCACCGAGCGCATCGCGGGTTGGGATCCTGACAACGCGCAACCCGTCGATCGACGACCCACGAGCAGCGATGAAGCCGGACGTTTGCTTGAGGCCTTCAACCGCATGCAGGATCGGGTTGACCGCTCGATTGCGCGCGAACGCGAGTTTGCCGCCAACCTCAGTCACGAAGTGCGTACGCCGTTGGCCGCGTTGCGCTCCGACGTAGAGATGGCCGGCCTGGATGACAAGGCAACGGCCGATCAGCGCCAGCGCTATTTACGCATGACGCAGGCGATCGATGAGGTCAGTGCGACCATCAGCGCGGCGCGCGCCTTGAGCCGATCACGCGGTGCATCGAACCGGCAGCCTTTCGATCTTTCAGAATTGATTGACGATGTTTGCAATACGCTCGGCGCACGCGCCGAGGTTGCCGGATTGAGCGTACGCAATGCGGTCGTCGTGGGACATCAGATCGAGGCTGATCGTTACGCCCTGTTGATCGTGCTGCGCAATCTTGTCGGCAACGCGATTGACCATGCCGCACCGGCCACGCTCGACATCCAGCTCGACGGCCAGGAGCTCCTGATTCGGGACAATGGGCCGGGCATTCAACCAGACGATCTGCCTTTCGTCTTCGAACGCTACCAGCACGGCCGATTCGGTGATCAGGCCGACAGCGACCAAGAACCGGCCACCGAACATGGGCTTGGCCTGGCCATCGCGAGACGTGTCTGCGACCAGCAAGGCTGGTTGATCAGCGTTACATCCGAGACCTTTGGCGAGCGGCGCGGAACGTGTTTCCGCATTGTCTTCGACGAAATTTCGACATAATCCCCACGCGAGTTTGACGCCGCGACCGCTAGCTTTGTACGCTGGCATGCAAGACGGGAGTAGCGGTCGGATGTCGGCATCGAAAGTTTCAGGCAGCGTGATCTCGGGCGCATCTTCGCGCTGGGGCCAATATCGACATCTTTTCCTGTTGTGGGTGCTGTTTTTCGCCACCTCGCTGGCTACCCGCATCATGCTCGCCGCGATCAGCCTGCATGCAGGTCAGATCTCTTACGCCCAGTTGCCGTATGCCTTCGCTGCCGGCCTCATGTTCGACGCATTGACCGGGCTCTATCTGTGCCTGCCATTCGCGCTGTGGATCTGGTTGATGCCTGCTCGCTGGTATGCCTCTCGTGTGGGTCGAGGGATCATCTATGTCGGCTTCGCCGTCGCTGCATTCGGGCTGCTCTATCTGATCGCTGCGGAATACTTCTTTTTCGAGGAGTTCAATTCGCGCTTCAACTACACGGCGGTCGAATATCTGATCTACCCGACCGAGGTGATTGGCAACATCCGCGACTCCTATCCGGTTGATGCGGTGCTCGGTGCCTGTGCAGTCGGCGCCTTGTTGATCACCTGGCTTTTGCGTCGGCGTATTCGAGAAGGCTTTGCCTCCTCGATCCGATTTGGCAAACGCAGTGTGATCATGGTGTTGCTGGCCGTGATCGCGGCCATTTCGGTTTGGGCCGTCAGTCTCGAATCGGTGCAGTCGTTGTCGTCGAATCGGGTTGCCGATGAGGTCGCTGCGAACGGTGTCTATTCATTCTTCAGTGCGCTGCGCAATGCGCGCATCGACTACGAGCGCTACTACGCGACCTTGCCCGAAGCCGAGGCGATCACCCGCGTACGCAAACTCTTGCAGCAATCAAACACGCGCTGGCTCGCCGCACCCGATGCGCCCGGAAATCCGATTGCGCGTCAGGTGGACAATTCCGATCTTGGGCCGCCACGCAAATTGAACGTCATCTTCCTGTTTGAAGAATCGATGGGCGCTGAATTCGTCGGTAGTCTTGGCGGCAAGGGCTACACGCCGAATATCGATCGGATTGCTGCGGAAAGTCTGAGTTTTACCCATATGTATGCCAGCGGCACGCGCACCGTGCGCGGCATGGAAGCACTGACCACCTCGCTGGCACCGGTGCCGCCCGAGTCGGTGGTCAAACGAAGCGGCAACGAAAACCTGTTCAACTTGTCGACGATCATGCGCAAGCAGGGCTACTCGCCCAGTTTCATCTACGGCGGTTACGGCACGTTTGATGACATGAACTCCTACTACGCCGCGAACGGCTGGCGCGTGCTAGATCGCACCGACATGCCCAAGCCCAAATTTGCGACGATCTGGGGCATTGCGGACGAAGAGTTGTATGACAACGCGCTCGCCGATTTCGACAAGCAGATAGCGCGCGGTGAGTCGATTTTCTCGCTGGTCATGAGTACCTCGAATCATCGACCCTATCTGTTCCCGGAAGGTATTCCGGGTGTGAAAGCCGAGAACGGTGGTCGCGAAGCCGGTGTGCGCTACGCGGATTATGCGATCGGCAAGTTCTTTGACCAGTTGCAGAAGAAGCCCTGGTACAAGGACACCATTCTGGTGATTGCCGGAGACCACGGCGCGCGCGTTTACGGCCGTGCACAGATCCCTGTTTCCAACTACACCATTCCCTTCATTGTGCACTCGCCGGTGATCGCGCCGCAGCGCGTCGATATCTTGTCGAGTCAAGTCGACATCGGCCCAACCGTGCTCGGTTTGCTGCATCTGAACTACGAATCCTGGCTGCCGGGCCGAGACATCCTGCGCATGGGGCCGAACGACGGATACGCGATCTTCAATCACAATCGCAACATCGCGATGATGCGCGACGGTGAAATCGCCACCCTCGGATTCCGCAAGACGGTCAATACCCAGCGCTACGATGCGGCGAGTGATCAACTGCTGCCGGCCGGTGTCAATCCCGAGCTGGAACGCGATACCCAGGCTTTGTTCCAATTGTCATGGGAGATGTTTGCGGACGGTCGTCAGCGCGAAAAGTAGTACGGTCACCTCTGTCAGTTTCGATCACGCACGACCAAGGTCACGTGTAACCGAATTCGTGACGGCAAGCTATTGGGTCTCCGCGAATAATTGCGCCATTGATGGCCCGCGAATGGGCACTGCCGGAAGCTCGCGACGACACGTCGAATATTGGCTTTGAGCGGGACGAACGTGAGCGTCGTATGCAAGTGCGGACGACGCCGTTCGATGCATCAGCAAAGTTTGACACGTGCGAATTCCTGGTCCGCCTTGAGTGGGATGGCCAGGCTGAAGCCATCGCCTGATCCGGATCCTGATTGTCCCGAGCGGCAAGGAATTGTCGGCTGAAAGGGTGGCGCTCAACCAAGCGTTTGGCGCGCGAGATGCACGGCCACTGCCCGACGGACCGCAGATCAAAGCTATTCGCGGGCCGCGCCGGGATCGAGCAGGTCGTTGTCCGGGGCTGTCGCTTTCTCGATGTCGATCTGCTCTTGAACATCCTTGTTTGCGCGCGTGTCGATCGGTTGCTGCGCAGGGACGTCGGCGACTTTCGGTTTGGTTGCCGATGCCGTGCTGAAGTCCAGTTTTCCCATATCGTGCAATTGCACGCGATAGATTGGCTCCGGCATATCCATGCCGGCCTTTTCGAGGGCCAACTTGACGCGGCGGATGGCCTCACTGCGAACCTGCAGAAATTCATGCTCACGCTGGTCAACCCAGGCATGAAATCGAACTTGCACATTGGAGTCGCCGAGTGCCGTAATGAGCGCGCGTGGCGGCGGTTTGACCAACACCCCGTCGATTCTGCCGAGCTCGTCGACACCGAGCGCCTGGGCGCGGATCAGATCTTCGTTGACGCCGATACCGACTTCGAAATCGAAGCGGCGTTGTGGATTGCGCGTGTAGTTCAGGGTAACGCTGCCGAATACCAAGGCATTCGGTAGACGCAGATGGTTGCCGTCCAGCGTCATCAAGATCGTCGCACGTGAAGTCAGCGAAACGACAATGCCTTCGTTGCCATTGATGACGACATGGTCACGTGGTGCGAAGGGCTGACGAATGCTCATCAGGATGCCAGCCAGATAGTTTTCAAGAATGCTCTTGAAGGCGAATCCAAGCGCAACCCCAAGCACGCCGGCCGTGCCGAGTACCGCGCCGACCAGGGCCGTGGCCTGGAGGATTTCGAGTGCGATCAGGATGCCGATTCCGAGCACAATCCAGCGTAGCGTCGTGCGCGCCAGTTCCTGCAGGAACGGATTGGATCTGGACGCCCGCCCGATCCAGGCGCGCTGCGAAATCCAGCGTCCGGCGAGCCAGGCGAACCATACGATCAGCAAGGCAAGCAGCAACATCGGCAGTGCCGCGATCAGACGATAAGTTTCATCGAGCAAACGCTGGAACACCGGGGACATGTCGAATTGGGGCATGTCAGACATGGGATGCCAAGGAAGATGATTGAATGCAAATCATAGGCGCACTGGGTTGAATGCCAGCTCGCGTGCTCGCTCGATGGCGCACGTCGCCCGCGCGTGCAACTTCGTTGGGACTCGACTCAGCCTCGAACTTGCGTGCGCTTTGCGCTCAATGCCCGGTTTCATCCTTCAGCGCAATCGCGTTGAATCCATTGTCGGCGAGCGAGGTCTTCGCGGTTTCGAGCTCGCTGGCACTGGCATAGGGACCCAGGCGGACGCGATTCCAGGTCTTGCCGTTGATCGTCACCGGCGTCACCTGGGCAACAAAACCGAGGATGGCAAGCTTTGCCTTGACCTCATCGGCTGCCTTCGTCGAAGGATAGGATCCGGCTTGCAGCAGATACCGCGCACTGGCTGACACCGCAGGGGTGGCAGAGTTGGCCGGAGCCTGCGCTGCCTCGGCGCGGGCCTTGGCCGAGATTTCGGCATCGGGAATGACGACTTCCATTTCCGGCAGCACGGAATAGAAATCGTAGTTCTTGCGCTTGTCCTTGGCCTCGACGATCGGCGCATCGGTTTCGCGCGGCGCGACGGCTTCCGGGTTCGGCTGTGGCCCGGTTTTCTTGCGCAACATGGGGGCCCAGTCGCTGCCGAGGAATACGAACGCGACGACGAGTCCGAGCAGCACCCCGACACCGAGCCATATCCAGGCCGGAACTGCCGGGCGTGATCCACCGCGCGTGGCCTGTTTGCGTGATCGTGCAGCCATTACCTGAATCTCCTGAGTGGGTGTTGGCACGACGAATCCCGCGTCATGCCGCTGTGGGGTTGCAATATCGTCACATGCTTTCGGGTGCGGATACACCGAGCAGATCGAGGCCGTTGGCGAGGACGACACGCGCCGCATCAGCCAGCGCGATACGCGCATCGCGCATCACGCCATCATCGACGATGAACTGGTGCGCGTTGTAGTAGGCATGGAACGCCGCCGCGACTTCGCGCAGATATTGCGCGACGAGTTGCGGATCGAGATTGAGCGCTGCGGCTTCAACCACTTCCGGATAGCGCGTCAGCTCGCTCATCAGCGCGCGCTCGTGCTCGCTGTCGAGGCGATCCAGTGCGTCGAGTCCGGCTTTGGTATTCGTGCTGATGCCGCGTTCGGCGAGCTGACGATGCACGCTGCAGACGCGTGCGTGCGCGTACTGAATGTAGTAGACCGGATTGTCATTGGTCTGCGCGCGAGCCAGATCGATGTCGAAGATCAATTGCGAATCGGTCTTGCGTGCAACGAGGAAATAACGCGTCGCATCGCGGCCGACTTCATCGATCAAATCACGCAGGGTGACGTAGCTGCCCGCGCGCTTGGAAAGTTTCACTTCCTCGTCGCCGCGCATCACCGTGACCATCTGGTGCAACACATATTCAGGCCAGCCTTTCGGAATGCCGACATTCAACGCCTGCAATCCGGCGCGCACGCGATTGACGGTCGAATGGTGATCGGCCCCTTGCTCATTGATCACACGCTCGAACCCGCGTTGCCATTTGCCTTCGTGATAGGCGACATCGGGAACGAAATAGGTATATCCGCCATCCGATTTGCGCATGACGCGATCCTTGTCATCACCGAATGCGGTGGTTTTGAGCCACAGCGCGCCGTCCTTCTCGTAGGTCTGACCGGCGGCGATCAACTCCTTGACCGTGTGCTCGACCTTGCCCTCGCGGTACAGGGAGGATTCGAGAAAATAGATATCGAACGTGACCCCGAATGCGCGCAGGTCGAGATCCTGCTCGCGGCGCAGCCAAGCCACGGCGAAACGACGAATCGAATCGAGATCATCCACATCGCCGCTGGCGTGAACATCCTGACCATCGGCATGCACGTTCTCGCCATTCAGAAAATCGCGCGCGACGTCCTTGATGTAGTCGCCCCGATACCCATCGGCGGGCCACTCGGCGTGCTCGGGTTCAATGCCCTTGCAGCGCGACTGCACGGAGAGTGCGAGATTTTCGATCTGCGCACCGGCATCGTTGTAGTAGAACTCGCGGGTTGCCGCCCAGCCATTCGCATTGAGAACGCGTGCGAGGCTGTCGCCGACCGCGGCACCGCGGCCATGACCAACATGCAAGGGACCGGTCGGATTCGCCGAGACGAATTCGATCTGCACCTTGCGGCCCTCACCGCTCGTGTTTCGACCGTAGGCGCTGCCCTTTTCGATGATCGAGCCGACCTCGGCATGCATCGCTGCGGCGCCGAGGAAGAAGTTGATGAAACCGGGCCCGGCGATTTCAATCTTGTCGACGCGCGGATCGTCAATCGCCGCCACGATCGCCGTGGCGATGTCACGCGGCTTGCGTCCGGCTTGCTTGGCCAGGGTCAGGGCGACGTTGCAGGCGAAATCGCCATGATCGCGATTGCGCGTGCGCTCAACGACGAAGCTCGGCGTTACGTCGTCGGGGAGGGTTTGTTGCGCACGCAGGGTTGCGAGCGCTCCATGGATCAGCTCGCGCAGGGCGTCTTTCACGGCGGGATTCAATCGGTAGCGGGTTGGCTATTGTAGGGCGCGCGCCAGGTTTCCCAAAGTCGCGCACATCAAAGTCGCACGCATGGACAGGCGCAACCACCCGTCTCGGACTGCAACGAGGTCCGAACCAGTCCCATCATCGGCAAACTGGAGCGATGAGCGCACGTAAATCGCTGAGCCCATTGGCTTTCCGGGAAGCCTTTCAATCTGTGGATAACTCTGTGGGAAACTTTCCCAGGCAAAATCAACTGAGCCCACTGAAATCAAGCACTTGGCTGAATCTCGGTTTGTTTTTATGGCGTAAGTCATTGTTTTTAAAAGGATGGGGTTGGAGTGCGGCTGCAGCTTGGACCGAGCTCCAACCCGTCAAAGACGAGCTCACGACATGTGTATAGTTTTGCGCCATGACGAAACCCGCAAGCCCGCGTCAGACAAGGCCTGCGACCGTTTCGGTGTACGCGCTGAGCACTTGTTGGCCACTTTGAGGGCGCCCGCGCATGGCGATCCGCGCACGCAATCCGAGGCTAAGGGATTTCAATCGCGCGGCATTTTCTTCCTTCGCGACGGCAAAGGATTGCCGTCCGAGTTCGGAATTGAAGCGATGCAGATCGAAGAAAAAGCGATCCTGACCGTCCGTCAGGAATCCAAGCACGGGTTGCGCACTTTCGATGCCCGCGAGATCGCGCTGGCAGAGCATTTCGCGTTCGAGGCAGAGATTTTCCGCGCTGGCAGCGAAGCGGGCGAATGGCTCGGCAACATTCGCGGTATCGAGATCCGCCGCAATCAAAGCAAGCTCATGGGCGTGGACGATCGCACTATCGCTGCGCCAGCCGGGGCTATGTTTGTCCAGCTTCTGGGTCAGTTTGGCCGCCAGGGCGCCACCGGATTGGACGAGTTCGGCCGCGTTGAAGGCGGCGCCGCCGGGCGGCGGGCGCGCATCGAAGGTGCTGCCGCCGATGGTCAGATCCATTGCCGTGTAGATGCCAGCATCCGCGCGACGCGAAAATCCGCAAGCATCAAGCAAACGAAAAGTTTCCTCGATGCTGGCACGCTCATTCGCGCCGACTCCGGCTTCATACATTGAGGTTTCGCGCTGGCGCAGATCGTGGCAAGCGGCAAACAGGTTGAGTACGCACCAGTCGGCGAGATCGAGCGCGTGCACACCGCAGGCTTCAATCAGTCGATCTGTGCGCGGTCCGAGAATATCGAGGATATGGCCCTCGTTGTGATAAGCATGGAAATCGTCACCGAGACTGCCGTGACGAATGGCCAGACGCACATAGGCGATGCGTATGACCTCGGCGCTGCGGGTGAGAAGCGCTTCTGCGTCCTCGCGCGTCGACAGCAACGGAGCGAGCTGTTGCTGTCGGTGGTCAAGCACGGCATTGAGCGGATCGAGCAGGCTTCCGGCGCGCTCCCGCGCAGCAGAACTATCCGCAACAGCCTGTTCGACGGCATCCGCAGGAAACGATCTTGGAAACTCGAATATCACGTGGCGCGACCACCCCTGAGTCGATCTCGTGCGCCAGTATAGTGCGCGTCCGCCGATCGGACACGTCGGTGAATATTTGTTTAGATCCAGCCACGTCGCGCGAGCGAGGTGGGGTCTCCCGAGCCGATGACGAAATGATCGAGCACGCGAATATCGACCAGGGCAAGCGCGTCGCGCAGGCGCAAGGTGATCGCGCGATCAGCGGCGCTCGGCTCGGCCACACCGGATGGATGATTGTGGGCAAAAATGACCGCAGCGGCGTTGTGCGCGAGGCAATGGCGCACGACTTCGCGAGGATGCACGCTGGCACCGTCGATGGTGCCGCGAAATAGTTCCTCGAAAGCGATCACGCGGTGCCGATTGTCGAGAAACAGGCAGGCAAATACCTCGTATGGATAGGCGGCGAGGCGTGATTTCAGATAGCGCGCGCTGGCGGTAGGGTCGGTCAGTGCCTCGCTCTCACGCAGTTCGGAATCGAGATAGCGCCGGCCAAGTTCGAGTGCCGCCTGAACACGACACCAGGCCACCGGCCCAAATCCGGATTTCGCTTGCGCGCATTGCAGCAGCGGCTTCAAGCCGCCCGCGCGGGTCAACAGATCGCGGCCCAGGTCGACAGCACTGGCACCGCGTCGTCCCGAACCGATGAAGACGGCCAATAGTTCGGCGTCGGAGAGTGCGTTGCCGCCCCGACTGCGCAGCTTTTCGCGGGGTTGCTCGCCATCGGGCCAGTCGCGGATGCTCATCGTTTTTGTGGGCCATCTTTTTTGGAATACGCAGAATAGGCATCGATATGCCTCATCAACAGCGGCTTGCACCGCGATTTTGGGTAAGCTTGCCGCTCCTTGCGCTGTCAGAAATTTCTTACATGAGTGATGCACCGCTAGATCATGTCCGCGTGCTGCTCGGTGTAGGCGGCGGTATCGCTGCCTACAAG
>JBDSPX010000261.1:0-12903 GCA_039930065.1 Dokdonella sp. | reverse complement strand
GCGCTGGTGCCTCGTGCATGCCACGCATATCGACGAGAATGAACTGAGGCGACTCGCGGCGACCGGCGCGACAGTAGGACTGTGTCCGACCACCGAGGCGAATCTTGGTGATGGCCTGTTTCCACTCAAGGATTGGGTCGACGCGGGCGGCATCATCGGTATCGGTTCGGATAGCCATATTTCGGTTTCGCCGATCGAGGAATTGCGTTGGCTCGAATATGCACAACGCCTTGTCACGCGGCATCGCAATATCAGTGCAACCGACGATCAGCCGAGCACCGGCGCGGCGCTGTATGGGAGTGCTCTGCATGGCGGTGCCAACGCGTCGAGCATGCCGATCGGCTGTTTCATTGGAGGAAACTCCGAACTGCCATCGGTCGGCAATCGCGCTGACCTGGTCGTGCTTGATGAGACCTCGCCGATTTTGGCTGGACGCGACGCAACCCACTTGATCGACACCTGGATTTTTGCCGGCAACTCGAGTCTTGTGCGTGATGTGATGGTCAACGGTGAGTGGGTGGTGCGCAATTTCCAGCATCGCGACGAAGCGCGGATTGCCGCGCGTTACCGCGCCGTCATTGCGCGTTTGCATGCTTGACCGGCGGATCTCGATCGATCAGCGCTGCCCGCACCTCATCGAATTTGCCGTCGTTGGGCTCCGGCTCGACGCCGAGCAAGCGCGCCAGCAGTGGATACACATCAACATTGTCGAACGGCGGTAGCACGACGCTTTTTCGCAGAGACGGGCCATGTGCGATAAAGATTGCACGCATGCCGGGATCGTCAATGTCATAACCGTGTTCGCCATAGGAAAAATGATCCTTCGCCGCCAAGCTGGCGTGATCGGAAATGATCCAGCCATGATTGGCCAGGCAGAGCAGGGCGGGCACACGGCGATTTTTCCCGTAGTGGAATCGCTCGGGCAGGGCGGATTTTCGCCAGCAGCGCATGTGTTCATGAGGGGCAAGCAGAATCGCCTCGGTGTCGCGACCGTGGCCGCGTTTCGGAACGATTCCGGTGAGCACCCCGAAGCTGACGACGTGGGCAAAATCTTCGGGCAGGATTTCATCAAGAAAAACCACGCGCTCCGGTGAGGTCGAGACCATGCCGTGATCCGAAACGATGACGATATTCAATGATTGATCAAGTCCGCGCTCGATGAGGCCGTCGATCAATCGTCTGATCGTGGCGTCGATGACTCGCAGCTCCGCATTGAGTTCATCGGAGTCCGGTCCGAAGCGATGACCGATGCCGTCGACGGTATCGAGATACAAGGTCATCAGGGCAGGTCGCTGATCATCCGCCAAGCTCAACCAGGCGAGTATCTGGTCCACTCTCGACACACCAGCCATTTTCTTGTCGTAGGTTGACCAGAACTCCGGATGCGAGCCATGCACAGGTGCTTCGGAGCCGGGCCAGAACATGATGCCGGAGTTGAGCCCATAGCGTTGCGCCGTGGTCCAGAGTGGAATGCCTTCATCCCACCAGGTCGGATTCTGGATCGCTTCGCGATTCCACGACGTGAATTTTTGCCCTGGAATTCGATCATCTTCCATCGTGTTGGCAACAATGCCATTGCGATCCGGGCGCAGTCCGGTGATCAGCGCGTAGTGATTCGGAAACGTCAGTGAAGGAAACGATGGCCGCATGTATTCGGCACGCACACCGCTTGCGGCGAGTGCGTTGAGGGTCGGTGTAAATCCACGATTGAGATAGTCTGCGCGAAATCCGTCGATCGATATCAACAGTAGCGGAGCGCGTGGAGTTTCTGCCCGTCTCGGCGGCATTGCCGTGCACGCGACGAGCATCCATCCGAAGCAAACGAGTGTGAGAAATCTGGAGATCATCGGAAAAAGTGCTAGCGCGACAATCACCCATTGTCGCCCAGCCATGTGACATTGCGCCATACGAAGCCGAAATGGCTATTGATCCTCGGTTTTCAGAATTGGCCGACGTGCGCAGTGACGTCCCTTGTCAATCGTCGAAACCATTGGCGAACAACGGATCGACCGGAACGGCAAGCGGCACTCCGACCGTTCCTTCACTGAGAGACGTGCCGGTCAGCACCTGTAAGGGCACGGCATCGCCAGTGGCGTCGAGATCAAAGCTGACCACCCGATTTCCCGAAGGATCGCCGTTGGCGCCGATGGCAACCATCAGGCGATGCAGTGGCAAATCGAGACCGATGCCGGTCGGATAGTTTTGAGTTGGAAATCCGAGCTGTGTCGACGGACCTTCTATCGTGTGCAGAGGTGCATCGGCAGCGCTGGCATTTTCCGCGAAAACGCGTACCTGCGCTTGGGAATTGTTGGCGTCGATGGGTGAATAGGTAACAACGTACAATTTGTGGCTAACCGCATCGTGAGCGAGTCCAGACGCATTTGCGGTATACGCGCTCTTCAGCACACGCGTCGGCGTGGCGTTGCCTTGAGCGGTACGCGCATGGAAGACCACTTTGGCCGCGTAGGGTGGATTGAAGTCATAGTCAACGACAGCTACTTCGTCACTGCCTGGAATCCAGGTCAGGAAAGACGGATTATTGAGTTCGGTGACGCTTCCAGGTATTCCGCCCCAGTTGACGCTTCGGATCATCGCGGCACTGTTGCCGCTGGCGTGCAATGGAAAGGTGAAAATGCAGCAATTGCTACCGATGACAAGCAGTTCGTCCTGGCTTGGAAGGGGCACATTGGCCCGAGGCTGGCCAAGGACGGGCGGGTTGATGATCCGAACGGGCGCACTGTCGCCGCTGGTGAATGCAGGAAAGACACGGATGGCCTGACCCCAGAAATCGGAAACGTAGAGTAACCCTTCACTCGGCTCGTAGCTGATATTGGCCGGACCGTTCAACTGGGTCATGGCGCCGGCAATTTGGCGAATCGGAGCGGCGTTACCCTGCGAAGTCGCCGAGAACTGACTGATCGGATGATTGCTGGAACTCGAGGGCGGATATCCACCGATCATCAATTCCGCATCGGCGCCGGTTGGAATAGTGGTTACGATCAGGGCGATACCGAGTAGCTGCAGGATTTTCATGGTCTATTTCCGGTTGGTTTCATCCTGTTACGCAAGAATGCGCGGAAAACCCCCATGCCAGCCATGGCTGTACCGCCGATGGAAGATTGTTCGGGCCGAGCCGCAGTTGTTATGCTCGCAACCGGGGACAACGAAGGTTTCGAGATGTCCGGATTCGCAATCCGGTCGGGTGTCTCCGTGTCATACAGTCGTCATCCGCGATCAAAAGGAGTTGTTCACATGAGATATGCACTATCGGTTGCGCTGCTTGCCGTGACCCTGCTTTGTCAGACGTCCTTCGCTCAGGATCAGGAAGAAAGCGACAACCCGATCGCCAAGCTTCCGTGGCACAGCGGACCTGGCAACGAACGTATCGGCCCGCAGGCCGTCCTCAAGACGGACGCCAACCTGGCCTTCCTTGACGAAGCCAGCAGCAGGAAGTTTCTTGAGCTGACCGGCAATATCCCGGAAGACGGGCTCTTCGTGCTGGCTTCCAGTGACAACAGTTGGTGGGCGACTTTCACCTTTGAACCAATGGGTTACGTCAAGGATGACGACAAGATTGACGCCGACGAATTGCTCGCTTCGATCAAGAGCGGTGATGAGGACTCCAACGAAGAGCGAAAGCGCCTAGGTATTTCACCTTTGTACACGGACGGCTGGGCAGTGCCGCCACACTACGACAGCGACACGAAGCGCCTGGAGTGGGGTGTTCGTCTGCTCAGCGAAGGCCAGCCGGTGGTGAACTACACCGTTCGCATCCTCGGCCGCACCGGCGTGATGAATGCAACCCTGGTGGCTGATCCTGAAAAACTGGAGGCCGACGTGAAATCGTTCAAAAATTCTTTGGCCGGTTTTCAATTCAATCCCGGTGAACGCTATGCCGAGTTCCGTGAAGGCGATCACGTCGCCGAATACGGCCTGGCCGCCCTGGTCGTTGGTGGCGGCGCGGCGATCGCAGCCAAAACAGGATTATTGGCCAAGTTCTGGAAGCTGATCGTGCTCGGCGTTGCCGGTGCCGCAGGCTTTGTGAAAAAGTTCTTCACCAAAAAGAGTGATCGTTGATCACCGCGGTCCCGCCTTATGTGTTGTTGCTGGTCGCGATAATCCTGATCTACCTTTTGGACTGTCTCGTTCTGCTTTATGCGAACGAGGCAGTCGCCAAATCGCATCGGGCGGGTTGGTTTGTCGATTTCGGTTCCCGACAAACCTGGATTGCCGGAAAGCGGATGTACTTGCTCAATCCATTTACGCCATTGACGGCCGTCTATCGAACCCATTGGACGATCGCCGAAAGTCTGCCGCATGCCGACGAATCGACGCTCGCGAGTTGGGCCGAACATGCCGTGCTGATTGCTCGGCTCAATACGCATATTGCTGCCACGGCTTGGATTGTTCTCGTCATTCTTCCGCTGGCGATGCTGGTCTGGGGGCCGTTGGGCTTCCTCGTTGGAGCGGCGCTTTCCTGGTTTGTCGTGATCGTGCTTTTGCTTCGATTTGCTGGCTGTCGGCGCGCGCTTGAGTTGAGCCGAGGCGAATTCGCACTGCTCGCATTTGAATGCCTTGCCTGCCCACCCTGCGCAGTCAACCTGCTGCGCAAACTCTCCCTGCGCTATCGGATGAACGTGGATCTGGTAGCCGTTGCCACCGGACTTGATGCTGGCGAGGCGGCGAAGGTGCTCGATCACATTGGCCAGCAAGCCGATGCGCGTCTCATCATGATGGCTCTCGATACCGCCGAATACGAACAGGCTTATACGTATCGCGAACTGATCCGCAGTGAACAATCGCGCTTGAATTCCGAAGAGGCGGTATCCGCATGAACCTGAGCGAGATCCTGACAATCCTCGTTTGCCTCTGGCTTGGCTACTGGCTTGGGCGCAAATTCATGGAAAGCGGCAAATCGAGAACGCAGCGGAATCAGCCGTCGCCATCCCGCGACTCGGCAGATACAAACTGGCGAGATCGCGACGCGGCACCGTCGAATCCGTTGGTGATTGGCCATGCCGATACGCGCGGGACTGATGCGATGCTCGCGGATCAGGCAGAATTTGCCGATTCTTTCTACAAGGAACCCATCATGTCTGACGCGTCACGCAAGGATACCGCGCGATCCATTCGCGCCCCACGTGGCAACACCTTGAGTTGCCGCAGCTGGCTGAGCGAAGCGCCGTACCGCATGTTGCAGAACAACCTTGACCCTGAAGTCGCCGAGAATCCGGCTGAACTCGTGGTCTATGGTGGCATTGGTCGCGCGGCCCGCAATTGGGAGTGCTACGACGCCATTCTCAAAAGCCTGCGCGAACTGGCCGATGATGAAACTTTGCTGATCCAGTCCGGCAAGCCGGTCGGCATATTCCCGACACATGTCGATGCACCGCGTGTTCTGATTGCGAATTCCAATCTCGTTCCACACTGGGCCACTTGGGAGCATTTCAACGAGCTCGATCGCAAGGGCCTCATGATGTACGGGCAGATGACGGCCGGTTCATGGATCTATATCGGCTCGCAAGGCATTGTCCAGGGCACCTACGAGACGTTCGTCGAGATGGGACGTCAGCACTACAACGGCAGTCTGAAAGGCAAGTGGATTCTCACTGCGGGTCTCGGCGGCATGGGTGGCGCGCAGCCGTTGGCAGCAAGTCTGGCCGGAGCCAGTTCATTGAATATTGAATGTCAGCAACGCTGCATCGATTTTCGTCTGCGCACGCGCTATGTCGATGAGCAAGCGACTGATCTCGATGATGCACTGGCGCGTATCGAGAAGTACACAAAATCAGGTGAGGCAAAATCGGTCGCCTTGCTCGGCAATGCCGCTGAAATTCTGCCGGAACTCGTGTGCCGCGGCGTGCGTCCCGATGCCGTTACCGATCAGACCAGCGCACACGATCCGGTGCATGGTTATCTACCGATCGGCTGGACGGTCGAGCAGTGGCAAAGCGAACAGAAAGCCAATCCGGACAAGGTTCGCGACGCGGCAAAAAAATCGATGCGCGTGCACGTCGAAGCCATGCTCGAGTTCGAAAAACTGGGCATCCCGACTTTCGACTATGGCAACAATATCCGCCAGATGGCCCAGGATGCGGGCTGCACGAACGCGTTTGATTTCCCGGGTTTCGTGCCGGCTTACGTGCGCCCACTATTCTGTCGTGGTATCGGTCCGTTCCGCTGGGTTGCCCTGAGCGGCGATCCCGAGGATATCTACAAGACCGATGCCAAGGTCAAGGAGCTGATTCCGGATGACGAGAACCTGCACAACTGGCTCGACATGGCGCGCGAGCGCATCAGCTTCCAGGGGCTTCCGGCGCGTATTTGCTGGATTGGTTTGGGGCTGCGCGACAAGCTCGGTCTTGCCTTCAATGAGATGGTGCGCAACGGTGAGCTCAAGGCGCCCATCGTGATCGGTCGTGATCATCTTGATTCGGGCAGCGTGGCAAGCCCCAACCGCGAAACCGAGGCGATGCAGGATGGCAGTGATGCCGTCAGCGATTGGCCGCTTCTCAATGCCATGCTCAATGTCGCCAGTGGCGCGACCTGGGTCTCACTGCATCACGGCGGCGGCGTCGGCATGGGCTACTCGCAACATTCCGGCGTAGTCATTGTTTGTGATGGCAGTGCCGCTGCCGACAAGCGCATCTCGCGCGTGCTCTGGAATGATCCAGGCACCGGTGTCATGCGCCATGCGGACGCAGGCTATGCGATTGCCAAGGCCTGTGCAAAGGAGCAGGGGCTGAACTTGCCAATGGAAAATTGAGGTAAAAGAGGCCGCTGCGTGTGCGCCTCTCTGGGATCGGCAAGGTACGGATTGTCGACTTCACTGCTATCGTTAAATTAGCGTCGATGAAGCAACATTGCTTCATCGACATCGACGCTCGTGCGCGCTGGTGTTGCCGACAATTTCGGGCGCAGGCCGAACCTAATTGACTCGATAGAAGCTGTGCGCGCCGATGACGGCGAGTGGCTGTCCTTTCGTCCATTTCGGCGAAGCTCGTTCTTCGACCACGAAGTGGTCGGCATCCGGTACGACGAACTGACGCTTCTCCACCGGAAGATCCCACATCTGTAGAGCGTGATCGGCGACTTCCCAGGCTTTCTGCCAGGCGATCGGATTGCGCAGCATGTAATTCTTGTTCGTCGTCGAAATCGCGAACTGAAGGCGCGCGTTGACGACATCACAAATGTCATCGCCCCAGCGTCCGTCTTCACGACGACGCATCGCTACTTCCGCAACGGCGGCTTGGCCGAGTTGGGTTTCACTGCGGGCTTCAAGGTAGACCATCGAGGCAAGGCAGGTGCGATCAGCATCATGCTGAGGCAATACCGATGCCAGCCAAAGTAGCCAGGCCAATTTCATCTTCCAGTTTCTCCTGCAAACGCTCAGCCGACGGATTCGAGACCATCCAGCAATCCAACTGCCGGTAAACGACTCGACCTCCATGCGACCATCCGATGCCCGTACAACGCCGTATCAGGCACCACGATTCGCAGGCGGATTGGCTCGGAAGCTATTGCGCTCCCGGATCATCCCACTGCGATATTGGAAAAAGATCGGCGCATGATGTGCTGCCTGATCGCCGGGCTGCGGCGTCTGCCTCTCACGGCAGTCGCTCTGTCCCGTTGCTGCGTATTCCTCCGATGACGACGTTGTATTGTTTTTCGTCAAACCAATGGAGATATCTGGTGGGCTCGATCACCACCGCATACGACTCGGCGCGGAGATTACTTGTTTGAATCCGAGTTGTCACTCAAAAACGACGAAAACATGAACGCCGTGTTCAGGTTTCCGTTTCGGAGTACAGTCTGAATTGAAATCATCTAGATGGCATTTGACTCGTTTATGCCATAATTACTTTGTCAATAGAATTAAATTCTATTTTTTGTATCCGTAAAAACCACTCAGAATGGACTGGTCGCCGGCGTAGTCATTTGCTTGCGCGGCTACGAATTTGCTGATGCCAAGCTCGAGAAGCAATTCGCCGAGCTCCGGTGCTCCATCGACATTGAGCAATGCGTCGCGCACCTTGTTGCGCACTTCTTCAGGAACATTCGGAGACGCAAGAATGGCGGGGCCTGGAAATTCTTTCGAAGTGAAGAGGGTCACCAGCGAAGGGTTCCCGAAGGTTTCGAGCATCCACGTTGGAAAGATCGCTGCTTCGGATTCGCCGCCGTTGAGGATATCGAGGCTGTCTTTCCATGAAGTGGCATTCGACTTGATGTCGGGTTGCTGGACCGGATCGGAAAAAATCTGCATCAAGACCGCATAGCCGAGGCTCGGTGCCGGCATCGTCGCAATGCGTGAGGAAAGCAGGGATTTGGGATCCTTGCCCTCGAAATCCGGATTCGCTAGCAACGTGTAGGAGGATCCCTGAGAGCGCCGTGCCAGCGGAATGAAATTCAGATGAGTAATCCGATAGTCGGCGAACTGCGCCTCATCGTAGGAGAAATCGGTTTGATCCGGTTTCAGAATGTTGCGCCAATAGCTCGAATAGTTGGCGGCCGGTGTGAGCACGAAGGTGTCGCCGGTCGCCTTGCTCAGATAATCGAGCAGCGGTTTGTATATCGCCTCGGCAACATCCGGCGTGTAGGTGGGCTCAGGCGTGAATCGATATTGCGCAGCGTGTGCGCTGGCAAAGCAGAGTGAAACACCTAGACAGATCGCGGACAGGCGAGACGCGTTTTGAAACCCAGTTGGACTGCTCATGCGTTCGTTCCTCAGGTTTTGATCGAAGGCGCAAAGTCATCATGCAAGGCTCGTACCATACTCGTGCTCGGGTTAGATTGCCTTGAATGGGACGCGAGCCAGTGACGCAACGTTCGGCAACGACAGCGGTGCATTCTCGTCGAGCGCGATTGGCACGATCGCGAGCGCATCGCAGAGTCCGCTTGGGTCGACAACGGAATAGAGGATTTTCCCTGTTGCGGGAACCTGCGTGTCTATCCGAATGGATTCTCCGGGCGCAGGAGCGCTCGCTGTTGTGAAGCGCAGATGCGCGCGCTCTCGCTTGTTGCCACCGCGGAAATGCAATCGGGCAACGGTTTCCTGGCCCGGGTAGCAACCTTTGTCGATGCTGATCGCGCCAAATTGCTGCAAACCCAAAGCCTGCGGTGTGAATTGCGCTGAAACTTCGCTGTCGATCCAGGCGAGGCCCGCTGCAATGTCATCGCGCCGCCATTGGCGAAATCCTTCGTCATCGGTGACGTGATTCGCGCTGTCTTTCACGATTGCGCCGCTTCGCCGGGTCGGACCGGGCATGTCGAGGATCCAGCGTGCACTTGCGCTGCAGAGCAAGTCGTTGGCGGTTTCAGTCGAGGAAAACAGCCAATAGTCCTGCATGGCAGCGATCGTTACTTTTGATCGAAAGATGAAGGTTCTCAATGCGCTGACCAAGACCTCGGCATCGCCGAGCGGCAACCAGGCAAGCAAGCGATCGGCGTCGGCACGCAACAGGGCGAACGTGTTGCGCACACGACCGCTGGCATCCAGCCAGGCACTCCACTGCCAGTCGCCAATCTTCAATTGGTTGACGTCGCTACTGAACTGGGCGTGGGCGAACGCTTGAACGTCCGCTCCCGAAAACTCGACTACCTGGATGCGGGCGAGTGCTTGGGACAAGGGGCTGAGGCTCTTCGGTCGGAATGATGCAAACAAGATGCCGCCTGTGACGAATAGACGCAAGCACCACCGCAGGTTGTCAGAATCGGCCCCGGGCATTAAGATTTTGTGGCTGTGTAGCCGTCAGTGGCGCAAAATTCGTCGAGCTGCAATTTCAATTGCGTCCAGATGCATCGCATTGTCGTATGTACTTTCGGCGTCGAGGCGCGTGCAACGCGCAGACTCATTTCAAAGCGCTTGCTAACTCAACCCCGCGAACCAGAGCTGCTCCGATTGAGACGATGTCGAATCCTGAAGCCATTCCCAACGAAAAAGGTCTGTCGCCGGACTCCGGCAAGTCGCCGGATCCATTGAAGTCAGCCGACAGACCCGAGGAGTTTGGTGGCCGTGAGGGTCTTGATCCCGTGCGCTATGGGGATTGGGAAAAGAACGGTCGCTGCATCGATTTCTAGATCCACCCGCCCGAGAAACGACCTTCGGGTCGCCAGCCATCTGCACAAGGCCAGCCCAATGCCTCCATCCGCACGTCCGTTGTCTCCGCATCTGCAGGTTTATCGGCCGCAGATCCAGATGGTCACTTCGATCGTGCATCGCGCGACCGGCATCATCCTTTTCGTTGGCAGTCTGCTGATCACGGCTGCGCTGCTGGCACTGGCGAGTGGCCCCGAGGAATGGTCGCGAACCATTGCACTGGGCACATCCTGGTTCGGCCTCTTGATCCTGTTTGGCTGGACCTGGGCACTCGCCTATCACTGGCTCAATGGAATCCGACACCTGCTGCAGGATGCCGGCTGGGGTTATTCGATCGAGCAGTTCGTGCGCAACAGCTGGATCTCGATGATCGGCAGCTTTGTCCTGACGGGAATCATCTGGGCCATGGTCTATTGCTTCGGGGGACTCGCATGAACAATTTTGATCCGATGCGCACGCCGCTGAAGAATGCACGCGGACTTGGCTCGGCCAAGGATGGTGTTCACCACTTCATCATCCAGCGCATCACCGCGGTGGCGCTGCTATTTCTGTCGATCTATCTGGTCGCGTTGCTGGTCAGCCTGGTCGGCTCGGACTATGCGACAGCGCGCGCCGCTGTCGCTCAACCTTGCAATGCCGTCTTGCTGATTGCCTTCCTCGTCGCCATGTTCTGGCATGGCCAACTCGGCATGCAGGTGGTCATTGAAGATTACGTACATACGCCGTGGCTGGCGCTGACGTGCCAGCTGATCATCCGATTTGTCTGTGTCCTCGCTGCCCTGGCGAGCGTACTCGCCGTGGTCCGAATCGCACTGGGGGCTTGAGAATGTCTGCTTACAAGATCCAGGAACATGAATACGACATGGTCGTCGTCGGCGCCGGCGGTTCGGGCTTGCGTGCGACATTTGGCCTCGCGGCCAAGGGCCTTAAGACGGTTTGCATCACCAAGGTCTTTCCGACGCGCTCGCATACTGTCGCTGCGCAAGGTGGCATTTCCGCCGCACTCGGCAATATGGGCGAAGACGATTGGCGCTATCACTACTACGACACGATCAAGGGTTCCGACTGGCTCGGCGACCAGGACGCGATCGAATACATGTGCAAGGAAGCGCCCGCCGCAATCATCGAGCTCGAACATTACGGCGTGCCGTTTTCGCGCACCGAGGATGGCAAGATCTACCAGCGCCCATTCGGCGGCATGACCACAAAATACGGCGAAGGTCCGGCCGCGCAGCGCACCTGTGCCGCAGCAGATCGTACCGGTCACGCAATGCTGCACACGCTGTATCAGCAGTCGCTCGCCCATGACGCCGAATTCATGATCGAGTACTTCGCCCTTGACCTGATCTGGGACGAAGAGGGCGTGTGTCGTGGTGTGCTGGCGTTGAACATGGCCGAAGGCAGCCTGCATCTTTTCCGCGGCCAGGGCATTGTCATGGCGACGGGTGGTTACGGACGCGCCTACTTCAGCGCGACCTCGGCACATACGTGTACCGGCGATGGTGGCGGCCTGTTGCTGCGCTCGGGTCTGGCCTTGCAGGATATGGAGTTCGTGCAATTCCATCCGACCGGCATCTACGGCGCCGGTTGCCTGATCACCGAAGGTGTTCGTGGTGAGGGCGGCATCCTGCGCAACTCCAGCGGTGAGCGCTTCATGGAGCGCTACGCCCCGCATTACAAGGATCTGGCTTCGCGCGACGTGGTCAGTCGTTCGATGACGATCGAGATCCGCGAAGGTCGCGGCGTCGGTGATGAGAAGGATCATCTGTTGCTCGATCTGACTCACCTCGGGCCTGAAGTCATCAACGAAAAATTGCCAGGCATCGCCGAGAGCGCGCGCATATTCGCCAATGTCGATGTGACCAAACAGCCGATTCCGGTGTTGCCGACTGTCCACTACAACATGGGCGGCATTCCGACCAACTATCACGGTGAAGTCGTGCAGCGCGTTGGCGACAATCCCGATCAGGTCGTGCGTGGCCTTTACGCTATCGGAGAAGCGGCTTGCGTATCGGTGCACGGTGCCAACCGACTTGGTTCGAATTCGCTGCTCGATCTCGTCGTTTTCGGACGCGCCGTTGCCAATCGATGCGCCGAGACGATCAAACCGGGTGCCTTGCACAAGCGCTTGCCGGCATCGGCATGCGACAAGGCGCTGGCCAATCTCGACAAGCTGCGCAATGCCAATGGCGCATCGCCGACGTCCGAAATCCGTCTCAACATGCAACGCACCATGCAGGCCGACGCCGCCGTTTTCCGCACCTCGAAAACGCTGACCGAGGGCTGCGAGAAGATGAGCAAGGTTTTTGCAAGCTTCGAAGACGTCAAGGTCAGCGACCGTTCGCTGGTCTGGAATTCGGATCTGATCGAGACCTACGAACTGCAGAACCTGCTCTACAACGCCGTCGCAACAATCACTTCGGCCGAGCAGCGCAAGGAAAGCCGCGGCGCGCACGCGCACGAAGACTATCCCGAGCGCGACGATGTCAATTGGCAGAAGCACACGCTGGTCAAGGTCGATGAAAAGGGCAAGCCGGCGTTCGATTACCGACCCGTGCACATGTACACACTCACCGACGATGTTGAAGTGATTCCACCGGCAAAGCGGGTGTATTGAGTGCCGGGAATCGGGAGTCGGGATTTGGGATTCGTAGGAGCGGATCCGCGCGAAGTTGAAGTTTTTTGTGGGAAACGGCTTCAGCCGTGATGCTTTAGTCGGGATTTGGGAATAGAGAATAGGGAATCGGTAAGCAGGAGCGGGTTGCGGGATCCTGCCTTTTGTGGGAAGCGGCTTCAGCCGCGATGCT
>JBDSPX010000260.1:0-16208 GCA_039930065.1 Dokdonella sp. | reverse complement strand
CGTCGAATGCAATTTTCTGGATTCCAGGGATCTCTATGCCGGGTTGACAATCCATTTCGTATCGACAGCCAAGCTGGTCGCAACGAAGAGCAAGTGGCAAACGGCAGCCGCCTATTTCAATGAATGGTCACGCGGCGGCGACGTTGTGTCAGGGCTTGGCGAACGCGCAGCGTGGACGGAACTGCCCGCCGGACTGCTCGTGCTCGCGGGCGATCAAGCGCTGCAGTTCAGCGCGTCGAAGTCCGACCTCTCCGATCCCTCCGTCCGCGCGAGGTTCGAGACGCTCGCACAAACGGTTGTCGCGCGAATTCGCTGATTCAGTCGAGACGAGAGGCCGCGTCTCGAACGCTCGAATTGCGCATACTGAATTTCGTCGGGAATACCTCGGCAAGCGTTGACTGCCCATCGCCAACCCCTCTCTACGGTAGCTGGCAAACGACGCTGCGGCGATGCGTCTGCCCGGATGCTCTGAATTGATCAAGCGAACCTGAATTCGGCCACACAAGCTCAGCGCGGATTCCGCCAAAGGCGTTTGATCAGCCTGATCGGCGCGTTATACGTGGGCAACCAGATTGACGGTGGCGACAGTTCCGGCCTGTTTCGCCGTACTTTCAGCTCCACTTGTCGCTGCCCTGCGCGAGATTCCACTATCGCGACGCATTTCCGTTCAGCTGCGCAGCCGCCTCTGCCTGTGCAGTTGCGCACGTCGATGCCACAATAGTCGACGTCTGCAGGCCCCGCCTGCGCCAGCGAACCTTGCGGATTCAACATGCAAAAACCCGGCGATCCATCGAAACCAGCCGTCGTCACGACCGCGCCTTCCCCCGTCTCCTCGCCGCTGCAACTGGCGATCAATGGCAAGCCGTACTTCCATGACGGCGATCCGACCATGCCGCTGCTGTGGTACCTGCGCGATGTGCTGCGACTGACCGGCACCAAGTATGGCTGCGGCATTGGTGCCTGTGGCGCTTGTACGGTGCTCGTCGATGGAAAAGCCGCTCGCGCCTGCCTGACCCCGATTCAGGCAGTTGCCGATCGCGCGATCACGACAATCGAAGGCCTCGAAGGCGACACGCTGCATCCGGTCCAGCAAGCCTGGATCGAAAATGACGTCGCACAATGTGGTTATTGTCAGGCTGGCCAGATCATGGCGGCAGTTGATCTGCTTTCACGCAAGTCCAAACCGTCGGATGCCGATATCGCGAGCATCGGCAATCTCTGTCGTTGCGGCACGTATCCGCGCATTCGCAACGCGATTCTGCGTGCCGCCGCGTTGAGCGAAGGAAAGTTGTCGTGAACGAATTGACTTCACTGGCTCGTCGTCGTTTTTTGCAGTTCGGCCTGACCGCCAGTGGCGCATTGCTGGTCGGCTTTCGTGGTTCTGCCAATGCAGCCGCGGTACCAGCGGAATTGCTGGGCGATGACCTGGTCCAGCTGACCGCTTTTGTGATGATCGAGCGCGACAACCGTGTCGTCATCGGCGCACGCGGATGCGAGATCGGCCAAGGCGTAATTACCTCTTTGCCGATGATGATCGCCGAGGAACTCGACGTCGATTGGGCAAAGGTGCGCGTGATTCAACTGCCTTACGGCTACGAGGAAATCGACGGCAAACCAGGCAATCGCTACGGCGACCAGTTCGCCGGTGGCAGTACGAGCATTCCGACCGCCTGGAAGGATTTGCGCGAAGCCGGCGCTGCAGCACGCTGGCTGCTCGTGCAAGCCGCGGCGGAGGCCTGGTCAGTGAAGGCTGACACGCTGCACACCGAATCGGGTCATGTCATCCATGCGGATGGGCGCAAACTCAGTTACGGAGCACTCGCACGCACGGCTGCAGCGCGCCAACTGCCGAAGACAGCGATCCCGACGCGCAATCCGGACACCTTCAAGCTGATTGGAAAGCCGGTTCGCGCGGCCGACGGTCGCAGCATCGTTACCGGCCAGAATCGCTATGGCATCGATGAATATCTAAGCGGCGCGCTGGTCGCGATCATGCTGCGTTGCCCGTATCTGGATGGCACGCTTGAGAGCCTCGATGACAGCGAGGCACGCAAGATCCCTGGCGTACGCGACGTCGTCACCATTGATGGCCCGAAGGCGGGGGAAGTTTTTGATGGACCGCTCGCAACCGGCATTGCTGTCCTCGCCGACAACACCTGGGCAGCTATCCAGGGGCGCAAGGCGCTCAAGCCGGTCTGGAAACAGGGGCCGTGGAAAGACGAATCCAGCAGCGCGCTTGCGCGCACGGCCAATGCTTTGCTCGATGCGACCGAAGGCGGAATTGAAGTCCGTCGTGACGGCGATCTCGGCGCGTCGCGCAAGCAGGCGCGACACACGGTTGCCGCACGCTACGAGGTTCCGTTCCTTGCTCACGCAACGATGGAACCTCCCGGCGCCTTGATCGAATTGCGCAACGACGGCGCCTTGCTGGTCGCCTCGATGCAGAATCCGGATGGTGCCTCACGCATCATCAGCCAGTTGACCGGACTATCCCGTGACAAGATCGAGATTCGTTTGCCGCGTTCTGGCGGAGGTTTCGGTCGTCGTCTGCAAAATGATTTTGTTGCCGAAGCTGTGCTGATCGCAAAACTCGCTGGCAAGCCGATCAAGTTGATGTGGATGCGCGAGGACGATTTCGCCCATGACTTCTATCGACCCTTCGGCGTCCACGCAATGGAAGCAACGCTGGATCGGAAGAATCGCGTGGCTGGCTGGTCACACCGCTGCGCAGCGACATCGCGCACCTGGCGTGCTCCAGGCATGGAAAAAGATCCATTGTTCAAGGGTTGCCTCGAACCCGATGACTTTCCGGCAGGCCTCGTCGACGATCTCGAAAAAGTTTTCTATCCAGTTGATTCGGGCATGCCGCGCGGCTGGTGGCGCGCGCCGCTGCACACGTTTCATGCGTTTGCGGTACAGAGCTTCATCGACGAAATCGCATTCGAGGTTCGCCGCGATGCGGTAGAACTGCGCCTCGAAATGCTCGGAGCTCCGCGCGAAATTCCGTTTCGCGGGCATGGCGGGCCGGTTTTTGATACCGGACGCATGGCCGAGGTATTGAAGTTGTGTGCTGAAAAAATCCGCTGGGATCAGAAGCGCACGGACGGACGTAGTGTTGGCATCGCCTGTCACTTCACCTTCGGCGGATACACGGCACACGCCTTTGAAGTCTCCATGGAGGGCAACAAATTGCGCATCCATCGCGCGATTTGCGTGGTCGATGTCGGTCGTGTGATCAATCCGCTGGGACTTGAAGCGCAGATGATGGGCGGTACGATAGATGGCCTGTCGACGGCGCTCAACCTCGGCATCACGGTCAAGGATGGTCAGGTCCAGCAAAAGAATTTTCCGGATTATCCGCTGCTGAAAATGGCCGATGCGCCGAAAAAGGTCGAAGTGCATATCATCGAATCCGAACGCGATCCGGTCGGTGGTGGCGAGATGGGCATCGCCAGCGTTGCGCCTGCCTTGGCCAATGCGATCTTTGCCACAACCACCGTGCGCATCCGCAAGTTGCCGCTGTTACCTGAGTTGATGCGCATGCTCTGAGTGCGTTTAGCTGATTATTGGCTCAGGGTATCGGTGGAATCCAGGGATCATCGGCGCTGTTTCGTGGCGCAGGCGGATCGGCGCGCATCGCCTTGAGTTCCTCGATCGAAACGCGCGGCGTTGGACCCCATCCGCAAGCCATCAAGAAAAGGAACGCCTTGCAGGTGACGCGCGTTCCATATTTCGTATCGTAGCTAGCCTCCTTGCTGGCCTTGCGCACCCATTCTCCGAGCAGGGTTTCACCATCCGGCTTCCAGTAGCGATCGAACGGCGTGGCCTTGTAGGGCAATGGCGACTGATGCGCCATGGGATTCGGGGCGTAGGGAACATGCTTGCGCGAACCGAACACAGCTGGATCATCGGTAACAGCGGCGGGCAATATGACCCGGCCGCGTTGATCAAAGATCGCAGATACCGAATCGATGCTCTCCACTTTGGCTGGAATGGCATTTGAGACGTCGATCGGATTGATTGGCTCGGCGGACAAGGTACCGGACTGCCTGACAGACAGAGGCGTCGGAACGACGGCAGATTTTTTTTCATGCGCCGCAACTGCGGGTTGCGCTGACGAAGATGCGCGGACGATTTCGCGTGGCGGCTCGACCGATGGCGTATCGATCAAGCGCAAATGAATCACTGCGGAATCTGCCGTGTCATCGCGATGCAGCAGCGACCAGTGGCGGATACCGAAATAGAGCATGCCATGCACGATCAGTGAAATGACCAGCGCCAGCCGATAGCGCTTGCGCCGATCGAGATCGGCCTGACTGCGACCATCCGCGCGACAGGCGCGCGCGGCAATGAAGGCGACGAACGCATGCTGCGATTCCGACGACTCGTCCAATCGTGATGGTTCGACAGGAGAAGGAGCGCGCACTCGCAATCAGTTTGCCGGATCACAACCGTCGTCTGCGCGCCGACGTTTTTCCGCCGCACGCTCGGCGATGCCGGCACCATCAGCAAGACCGATCCAACTCAGATATTTCCGTGAAACCTTGTCACCGAGTGACTCATCGCGCCGAAATGCATTGGCAAAGCGCGTCTTTTTGCAATCCAACGGATTCTCACCGCGATTCTGGATCTCCGCCCATTTCGCCTTGGCAGCTTCCTGCGGGTTGTCGATCTTGGGCGCCCCGATATGGTCGCGCGCTTTCGGCATGCGCAACGATCCATCGGCGTTGAAGAGATTGAGCGAGGGCTCGCCTGCCGCACCCATACGCGCCTGCATCTGCGCGCTGGTTTCAGCGGTCATCGGTGGCGGCGTTGATTTCGTCTCGGGCGGCGCGATGCGCACGCTGGATGGACGTCGCTTGAACTCCACGGGCTGCGGTTCCGGCTCGGGCGGCAGCTCGAAAACTTCCGGCGGCGTAATGATATCGACCACGATAGGGCCGCGATCCATTGCGGCTGGTATCGACGGCGCCATGACCCGTTCGAGACCAAACATCCAAAGCAGGTTTGCGAAAACGGCAGCTGTGACCAGCACGTACACCGACCTGCGCTGAAACTGCGGTCGATACCAAAGTTGGTTGCGCCGAACCATTTTTCCCGCAAACGAATTGCGCAGCCGCGCAGATTCCTGGGCGTCAAGCACGGTTGCCGTTGCGGGAGCGGCGGGCGGGTTGGACATCTATCGTGGGGGCTCGGCAAGGGATGGTGCCCGCGCAGCATACGCAGTCGACGCTAAACCACCGTTAAGGCAACGCGCAGTTTTCATTCGTCATGGACATCGAATCATCCAGCCGTTCGCCACATGCCTGGCAGCCCGCGCGGGGCGTGTGTCGAACAGCGGGCAGACGTGTCGGCTTTCGGTCAGGCAAAGGTAGTTCGCAGGGTGTTGCGCCGCCCGTTTCCGACTCATCATTGCGGGGACTTCTGCATCGAGGCCACTCGCCTTGACGAGGGTCGAGCGACCCGACGCGACGATCTCGACACCTCTTCGCGCCTGCTCCAGCGCACGCCCGGATTCGTCGCGCGAGCGCTGCCATGCGAACAGGCAGGTCGCATCATCGCCATCCTGCATAGACCTGCACGTGTTTTTAATTGCTCGCTCGTACTCGACGGAATGTCCGCGGGATCGGCGTAACCGCGAGCCGTTTGGCCGGGTCATTTGGGCGGCGGGGAATTGATCAGGATGGCATGACAAGGACGAATCCTCGGCATCGCGAAGTGTCGCCGACCGACACCGCTTCGGCAGCCTCCGACGCAGCGCCACTTGACCCGCTTCGCCGATCGCGCAAGTCTTGACGTGAACACCCGATCCGTCCTGCCCTCCGGCCGTGCGATTGCGGCCAGCATCGCAGTGACTTCCGCTACTCCATAGACGGGAGATCGACCATGTCACACAGCACAGCTGCCATCCGCAACATCGCCCTGGCGGGCCACGCCAGCGCCGGCAAAACCACCTTGCTTGAAGCCCTGCTGCATGCCGGCGGCAGCATACAAACAGCGGGCACGATCGAACGCGGCAACACGGTTTCCGACTTCGATTCAATGGAAAAAGAACGCAAGCACTCGATGCAGGCAACCCTCGTCTCGATTGATCACGGCGACTGCCACATCAACCTGATCGACACCCCGGGATATTCCGACTTCCGCGGGCCCACCCTGTCGGCGCTGGCAGCTGTCGAAACCTGCGCGGTCGTCGTCAATGCGAGCAATGGTATCGAGCACACGACGCGGCGCCTGATGCACTACGCGCGGCAGCGCAATCTCGCCCGCGTCCTCATCGTCAATCGCATCGACACCGAATGCGATCTGGCAGCGCTTGTCGATAAACTGCGCGAAGAGTTCGGATCGGAATGCTTGCCAATCAACCTGCCTGCCGAGGGTGCGACCAAGGTCGTCGATTGTTTTTTCAAGCCCGAAGGAAAATCCGATTTTTCATCAGTCGCCGAAGCCCACCAACAGATCCTCGATCAGGTCGTCGAAATCAACGAGAAAGTCATGAACCGCTATCTCGATGAAGGCGAAAAGTCGCTGAAGGGAAGCGAGCTGCATGATGCCTTCGAGCAGTGCCTGCGTGAAGGTCACCTCGTGCCGATCTGTTTCGTCTCGGCACGCAGCGGAGCGGGTGTGCGCGAGCTTCTCGATCTGATCGAACGCCTGCTGCCGAATCCGCTCGAAGGCAACCCGCCGCCCTTCGTCAAGGGCGAAGGCACACAGGCCAAGGCCATCTTTGCATCCGCTGACCCCGCCAAACATGTCATCGCCGACGTCTTCAAGATCGTCAACGACCCGTTTGTCGGCAAGCTGAGCATTTTCCGAATCTATCAGGGCACCGTGCGCAAGGACACTCAGCTTTTCATCGACGATGGCAAGAAGCCGTTCAAGATCGGACACCTGTTTCGCATCCACGGCAAGGATCACATCGAAATCGATGAAGCCATTGCAGGCGATATAGCCGCAGTGGCCAAGGTCGACGATATCCACTTCGACGCGGTTCTTCACGATTCGCATGACGAGGATCACATCCATCTCAAACCGCTGGATTTTCCGCAACCCATGTTCGGCCTCGCGATCGAACCTGCACACAAGGGTCAAGAGCAAAAACTCGCAAATGCGCTCGCGCGACTCGGCGAAGAAGATCCGTGCTTTCGCGTCGAACACAGCAAGGAGCTCAACGAAACGATCATTCGCGGCCTTTCCGATCTGCACCTCAAACTGACCCTCGAGCGCATGAAGGAGCGCTATGGCGTCGAGGTCACCTCGCATCGACCGAGTATCGCCTACCGCGAGACCATTTCGGGCAAGGCGGAAGGTCATCACCGGCACAAGAAGCAAACCGGCGGTGCCGGCCAGTTCGGTGAAGTGAGCCTGCGCGTCGAGCCATTGCCACGTGGCGGCGGATTCGAATTCAGCGACGAAATCAAGGGCGGTGCGATCCCGGGGCAATACCTGCCCGCCATCGAAAAAGGCGTACGCATGGTATTGGAACATGGCGCGGTCGCCGGCTACCCGATGCAGGATGTCCGAGTGGTCGTAACCGATGGCAAATTCCATTCGGTCGACTCCAAAGAGGTCGCCTTTGTCTCTGCGGGAAAGAAGGCGTTTCTCGATGCCATCGGCAAGGCCAAACCGTTGCTGCTGGAACCAATTATCAATATGGACGTCAGTGTGCCCGAGGCAAACATCGGCGATGTCACCGGCGGTCTTGCCGGCAAGCGTGCGCGCATTCACGGCACCGATTCGGTGCGCGGAGGTGAATTGGTGATCAAGGCACAGGTTCCGTTGGCCGAAGTCGCCGAGTACCAGACCGAGCTCAAGGCGATGACCGCAGGCCGCGGTCGCTATACGATAGAATTCAGCCATTACGAACCGGTACCTGCAAACGTGCAGCGCCAACTGATTGATGCGTACAAGCCGCATGCGGAGGACGACTGATCCATCGCCCCGCCGGTCGAGTTGAGCGTGACGCCGATCCGCATACTTTGTCCTCTCTCGAGGCAGCGAAATGATGGAAAGATCTGCACCACGATGAGATCCTCGGTCCACTCCACGATCCACTCAAGGATGCATGCATGAGCTTGCAACGACGAAGATTCCTGCTCGGGATGGCCGCGATGGCCAGCGCACCGATGTGGCTATCGGCCAGAAGTGCCCTGGCCCAAACGGGCGCCCATGAATCCTGGCCGGGATTCGCGCGCGCGACGGTCATCGATGCGCTCGGCGGTCCGGGCGAGTACAACGCCGAGCGCGACGCTCCACTCAGCGCAAAAGCACTCGACGATGTGCAAGCCAGCGGGCTGACGGCAGTGAACGTCACCGTCAGTGGCGTCGGCAGCTACGCCAACGATCCTGCACTGACCGTCGGCAACATCGCCTACTGGAACGCGCAGATTGCGGCGCATCCGGATAGGCTGATGCAAATTCGCAAAGCTGCTGATTTGATTGAAGCGAAACGCAGCGGACGACTCGGTTTGATCTATGGATTCCAGGATGCGACGCCGATCGGCGAGGATCTTGATCGCGTCGCGCAGTTTGACGATTTCGGAGTGCGCGTATTCCAGCTCACCTACAACCGTCGAAATCTCGTCGGCGATGGCTGCCTGGAGCCAGGCAACGGGGGACTCAGTGCGTTTGGCCAGAATTTGATAGAACGTCTGAACGAGCGTCGTCTGCTGGTTGATCTTTCGCATGCGGGCGAGCGCACCACGCGTGAGGCCATCGCGCGATCAAAGCAGCCCATCGCGATCACCCATACCGGTTGTGCGGCTTTGGCGACGCTGCCGCGCAACAAGACCGACGTCGAGCTGCGCGAACTCGGTGAAAAAGGTGGCGTCGCGGGTATTTATCTGATGCCGTTCCTGCGTAGCAAGGGCCAGCCAACGGCCGACGATCTGATCGCGCATATCGAACATGCAATCAAGATCTGTGGCGAGGAACATGTCGGCATCGGCAGCGACGGCACGATTTCACCGATTGATTTCAATGACGAGTTTCGCCGCAAGCACGCTGAGGACGTCGCGGATCGGCGGGCACGTGGTATTTCCGCGCCCGGCGAGGAACCCGATGTCTATACTTTTTTACCCGATCTCAACTTCGCCGATCGCATGGATCAACTGGCGGTTCGGCTGGCCAAACGCGGACATCCCGAAAGCCGAATCGCAAGGATCATCGGCGGAAATTTCGCGCGGTTGTTCAACGAGGTCTGGAGCTGAAAATTCTCAAATCGTCAATGCAATCGCTCAGGCTTTCCCGAACGGATTACGCAGACGCTTGAGGAATGAAGATTTGGATTTACCATCATCTTCAAGATGGCGCGGCGGACGCGGCGTCCATTTGAGCCAGCCAATCGCGTCGTACGCGTTGACCACGTTGAATACGTCGGTCATCTCGCAGCGGCTGGATGCCGCGATTTCATGCAGACGAGCGGGCTGCATCAGTGCTGCCGAAATGCGCGCATAGTTCGGGTAGTCCTGCTCCAGCTTGAACGCGCTGTTCAAAGAATACGTTCCGCCCGGATCCAGGTTCGAGGCGAGCCGCCCGCCCGAATGCAACAACACGTCGAGCCAGATCAGATTTTGATACAGCTGACCGGGCTGCGATTCCCGGATCGCACCGAGTTCAGTCGTGGTCAATCGGTGCCAATCACTGATTCGGGAGGACTCACGGCAATAGACTTCAAGATCGCGCAAGGAATCGGCGCTGTGGAAAAGCTTGAGCTTTGGATCCAGCGAGAGCGTTCCGGCCCCTTTCCATGAAATCTGCACCGGACCACCAAGCAGTTCGCCCTGCAAAAGGTCACGCAGTCGATGCAGGCTCAGGTCCTCGATATTCTGTTTGCGCTCAGGCGTGCGCGCCGCTGAGACCACATTCAGCGGAACCGCAAGCGCTTCCCTATCGACATCAGCGCGGTGCGCACTCCGGCGCGTCGGATCACCGGAGCCATCGATTCGGGCGTTTTGATCGAATATTTCGGGATTCGGGGCGCGGCGTGGGTCGGCTTGCGGATTGTCGCGAAGCAACTCGTCAAGCCCGGGTGCCACATCTGGATCGGACATCCGCGGCGCGTCCCTGATCAGGCGCAGATCCTCGTTCTCGGGATCCAGTTCGAATTGAGAATGCGACTGGAAGAATTCGGAACCGGCGCGGACTGCGCCGCTCATTGAGCCCGCTGCACCGGTAGCCCTGTTCAGTACATCGATGACGTTTTCCGGCTTGAACGGCCGGATGAACGCGGGATCCCCCTCGGTATCGACGCCTGGATCACAGACGAGAACGACGCGCATTCCGGTCGTCTTGGCTCGCGAACGCGCCATCTGACCAGCAAAATTCGAGGTGTCGACAATCAAGATATCCGACTGCGCATCCGAACCCCAGCGCCATGCATGGCTAAGCGCACCGGCAGCCTTGCGGATCAGCAGACGGATGTGTGCCACGTCTTCGTCGGAAACGCCAATAGCTGCGATGACTTTCTCGTTGGCCACGCTGAACTCACTCCCCCTTTGGCCAGCACGCTCAGGCACCAGCGAACATTGATTTTCGCAGAAACGGGCTAAGCGCTAGCCTGCAACTTTGCATGATGCATTGCAATCGCGAAGGATCGACGATTTATTCAGCTTTAAGTGGATTTACCCTTGGCTACGGGTTTGCGCTTCGGCTTGAGCATGCTGCCAATACACGCTGCATCCCCGCAATGACAAGCCCAGATGCGTTTCAAGCGCGGCGTCAGACGTTCGCCAAGACTGATGCCGTAGTCATAAGTCAGCTCTTCGCCAACGCGGATGTCGCGCATAGCCTCGATCAGGACGCGATCCTCACGGCGTCGGCCCTCCTGGTTTTCCTCGACGACCGCACGGCAATTCGGCGCACAGCTGTGATTGATCCAGCGCGCGACGTTGCCATCGGTATTCGCATCGATCACATACCGATCATTCAAGGTGAACAGGAACGTATGTCCCGTGTCGCTGGTGCCGTCGTATAACCGATCAGCCTGGGCGTGCGTGAGCAAGCGTCCCTTGTACTCGATCAACTCGGTTTCGGCGGGAATATCGAGGATGGCGAATACGCCGTTGCCGTGAATCGGCGAGCGGCGCTGCTTGAAAAATCGAGACATGTGCAACCGATGTTTGGGTGATGAAGGGCGGCATGATAGCGGCTAGGAGCCTGGACGGTAGAAACTTTGGATTGCGAAATCGCGCTATCGCCATAGGTTGCGGTTATCGGAGGGGGCGCATAGCGGGCCTATGAAAGCCCGACGAGAGGCGCAACCTATGGATGAGAGCGCGATTGCAGCCCGCAGTTTTCTGCCGCCCAGACTCCTGGACGAAGAAAACGTGATCCACCGCTGCACTAACCCGTCAGCGCACGTTTCTGATAGCGTCATCAGAAACTCCTGATTGACCACCGAGACCATGCGCCCGCAACGCATTTTCCGCTCCATCATTGCCCTCATCGTGCTTGCCCTGGCGGCGGCCTACTCGGCCTACCAGGGTCCGCAACCAACCCAGCGCGCGTCGCGTGACGCACAGGTCACGAAAACGCCGTCGTCGTTCGATTACTACTTGATCAGTTTGTCCTGGTCGCCGAGTTACTGCGAAATCAATCCGAACGACAACGAACAATGTGGCCGTCGAGGCTATGGCTTCATCCTGCACGGACTATGGCCGCAATACGAACGCGGGGGTGGCCCGCAAGAGTGCGCCAGCAATCAATCGGTTGACCGGGACACCATTTCCCGGACGCTGGCCTTCATGCCGAGTCGTCGGCTGATCGAGCACGAATGGCGCTCACACGGCACCTGTTCAGGACTCGCAGCGGATGCCTACTTTGAATTGGCCGACCGCGCGTTTGCCGCTGTTCGGATTCCTCGTGCATTGGCCACTGCTGGCAAGCCACCGGCAATGACTGCTGAGCAGGTACGCGCGGCGTTTGTCGACGCCAATCCCGGTATGCAGACCGATATGCTCGCCGTAAGCTGCCATGCCGGGGCACTCTCCGAAGTCCGCATCTGCGTTGACGAAACGCTGCACCCACGCGCATGTGGCCGCGGTGTTCGCATGCAATGCCCGAAGGACAACGCGTTGCGGATTCCGTTGATCCGCTGAACCGTCATGCGCTGCATTTCCGTCACCACAGCGCAACTTTCATGCGGGTGAATCGCCCGTCGTCATTGAGCGGACGCGCTCACGTTGAGGGCGCATGTGATTTTACCCGCAACAACCATCATCGCCTTTATGCGTATGCGCATCAGTGGCCGCAATGCCGGTGGTCAAGCCTTTCTCACTCGCCTTGTAATGATCGGCAACCACCTTGGCAACGCAGGCGCTGACACGCTTGCCAGTCGGGATATGCAGAAACTCGTTGGGTCCATGTGCATTCGAATGCGGGCCAAGGACGCCGGTGATAAGAAACTGTGCGCCGGGGAATTTTTCGCCGAGCATGCCCATGAACGGAATCGAGCCGCCTTCGCCCATATAGGCAGGTGGCGGACCGAAAAATGTCCGAGACGCTTCGTCCACAGCCTGCTCCAGCCATGGAGCGAGTGCCGGGGCGTTCCAACCGCTGCCGGCCTTTTCGAGCTTGAAGGTCACTTTCGCGCCATACGGCGGTTCGGCTTCGAGCAACTGCTTGAGGAACTCGCCACTCTTGACCGCATTGGCGGTCGGCGGCAAACGCAGGCTGATCTTCACAGCCGAAAACGGGCGCAGCACGTTTCCCGCTGAATCCAGTGAGGGCAGTCCCGCGATACCTGTGATCGCCAAAGCCGGACGCCAAGTCCGATTGAGCACAAGTTCGGCCAGATCCTTGCTGACCGGCTGCATGCCGTCAACCATCGGAAATTTGGAATAAATATCATCGCCGAGGACCTGAGCGCTGAGCTTTGCCTGCTCGATACGTTGCGCGGGTATTTCCGCGTGCAACTCGCGCGGACGGATCTCGCCGGTATTCTCATCCTCAAGGCGCGACAGGATTTGGCGCAGGATGCGGAAGCTCGAGGGAACCACGCCCGAGGCGTCGCCCGAATGCACGCCTTCTTCAAGCACGTTGACGGTCAGGTTGCCGCCGGTCAAACCACGCAACGAGGTGGTCAGCCACATCTGGTCGTAGTTGCCGCAACCGGAATCCAGACAGACGATCAGCGACGGCTTGCCAATGCGAGCGGCCAGATGATCGACGTAATAGGGCAGATCGTAGCTGCCCGATTCCTCACAAGCCTCAATCATCACGACGCAGCGGGAATGCGGGATCTTCTGCGCCTGCAAGGCCATGATCGCGGCCAGCGAACCGAAGATTGCATAGCCATCATCGGCGCCACCGCGGCCGTACAGCTTGTCGCCTTCGATAACCGGTTTCCAGGGCCCAAGATGTTCGGCCCAGCCGGTCATTTCCGGCTGCTTGTCGAGATGGCCGTAGAGCAGCACGCAATCCTCGCCCTGCCCGGGAATTTCAATGAAGATCAGGGGCGTGCGCCCTTGCAGGCGGACAACTTCGATTTGCATGCCCGGAATCGGCTGGGCTTTGGCCCAGTCTTCCATCAACTTCACGGCTTGATCCATGTAACCGTGTTCGGCCCATTTCTCGTCAAACATTGGCGATTTGTTTGGAATACGAATGTAGTCGACCAGTTGCGGCACGATCTGCGCATCCCAGAGGTTGCCGACGAAGCCTTCGATTGCCTTTGAATCCATGATGGTTTCTTCCTGACACGCTGCGTATCTGGCAGCCGGTACGCAATTCTAGCGCGCGCACGGCATTTCCGAATGCGCTGTAGGAAAAATCCTACATCGGGCCACTCGTCGCGCCTACGTCTCAAAGCGACATTTTGCCATCTCGTCTGACTGTGAATCCGGGGAAACTTTCCACACCGGGAACATTGAACCCGGCCAACCAGACCGAAGGAGCATCACATGAACATCAAGACCATTCTCGCCAGCCTCGTTCTTTCCCTCGCCCTCGCCCTGCCGGCTTTTGCGGCAGAACAGGTCGACATCAACAGCGCCGACGCGACCACCCTCGCCGAAGGCCTCAATGGCGTAGGCATGAGCAAGGCGGAGGCGATCGTTGCCTACCGCAGCGAACACGGCCCGTTTGCCAGCGCCGAAGATCTCGCCCAGGTCAAGGGTATCGGCGAGAAGATCGTCGAAAAGAATCGCGACACTATCGTTGTCGGCAGCAAGACCAAAGCAACAGCCAGTCGCAAGGCAGCAAAGGCAGCTTCGGCCGACACCGCTGCTGAATAATGAAAGTTTGCGAAACCGGCGCGATCTTGATGATCGCGCCGGTTCTGCATTTTCGCAATTGACGCTGCAATTTACCAACGGGCAAACGGATCGACACATCCAGCAATCGCAACTCGCAGGTTGTCGCTCAAAATGATGGCGCTTCGTCGATCCCGGAACTGTTCAATAGATTCACTACCGTCATCTGATCCGCTGCGGCCGGCTTTTCGAACCGGTTGGCCATGCTAAACTTCGCGCCCCCCGCCGGTGCGACCATGATCCTTCCCCGCTATCACATCGAAGCGTCCAGAATTTCGGGTGCAGGCAAAGGCGCGTTCATCGACGAATCCATCGAGAAAGGCAGCATCCTGATCGCCCCGGACGCCATCCCGAAGACCTGGAATCTCGATCAGATCGCGGCCATGCCGGACGCAGAAAAGCTCCTCCCGGCAACCGTGCGCTGGTTTGAGGACCACTACACGATCTCTACCGATTGGCCTGACGAGTGCTACGTCAATCATTCATTTTCGCCCAGCGGCCTTTGGCACCTGGGATTCATTTTCGCGGCGGCTGACCTCGATGCCGGCAGCGAAATCACCGTCGACTATCGCCACCTGCTTGGCCCCGGGCAGGAGGAAGAGTTCCGCGATGCCGAAAGCGGTCAACGCATTGTCGGATTCACCTGGAAAGAGAGCCTCAGAACGTCCTCGCAGGCGTTGCTCGGGCTCATTGGCAACTAATCACCATGCTTGAGATTCCGGTCTTGATCACCGAACGGCTGCGCCTGACTGCGTTGTCGGAACGACACTTCGAACTCTATTCGGCAATGCTCGGGGATGCGTCAAGCACCCGCTACGTCGGCGATGGGCAACCCCTCGATCGCATGAACGCTTGGCGATCGATGGCCATGCTGATCGGTCACTGGGCCTTGCGCGGTTATGGCATGTGGGCGGTTGAAGTGAAGGAAACCGGCGAGTTCATCGGTCGTGTCGGATTGCACAACCCGGAAGGCTGGCCCGACCTCGAACTCGGCTGGATGCTGCGCCCCGAACATCGCCACCAAGGCTATGCCACCGAGGCCGCGCGCAGTGCGCTCGCGTATGCGTTTACGCGTCTCGGCGCGGAACGCGCGATCAGCTTGATCCGCACCGAAAACACCGAATCCGAGCGCGTTGCCCGGCGGATTGGAGGCCGACAGTCGACCACGATAGACTTTCTCGGTAGCGCGAACCTCGTTTACACCTACCACCGTCCCGACGGCTCCCACTGAGCACTTCGGCGGTGATTCGCTTGCTGCATGCCCGCGACTACGCGCGCAACCGTTGGAAAAACGATGGTGGCTGGACCACCGAGATCGCCAGCGAGCCGATGGCGGATGCCGCAAGCGGATTCCGCTGGCGTGTCAGCATCGCCGAGATCGAAACCAACGGGCCATTTTCCCAATTTCCAGGTGTTGATCGCGACTTGCTGCTGCTCTCTGGCAAGGGTATCGAGCTTGATATCGGTGACGCTCCGCCACAGCGTCTCGATCAGCGCTTCCAGCGAATCCATTTCGCTGGAGAGGATGCCGTGCAGTGCCGCCTGTTGGCCGGAGCGACCCGAGATTTCAATGTCATGGTGGCGCGTCGTTTTGCCTGCGCCGAGGTTCACGCCCGCCCACTCAATGGCACCATGCTGGTCTTCGTCGAAAGCGGAGAAACCTGGTTGATCCATGTCCTCGCAGGGGCCGCGAGCGCACGCGGCGGCGAGCAGACCATTGAAGCGGAGACGGCAGGGACGCTTGTGATCACGCCGACTTCGACTCAGCGTGAGCGTGTCGTCATCGAAGGAAGCGGCGAACTGATCTTCGTCAAGTTCACCGACCTGACTAGGGAGGGTCTGATCAAGTAGCAAAGTCGTCACGACGCCTGCCTGTGTGCAGATCGCGACGCGTCGACGCAGACAGACTGGCCGTCTCGGCAACTGCTCCTGCGTTGCTCTACCTCCTGCATCCCT
>JBDSPX010000259.1:0-2959 GCA_039930065.1 Dokdonella sp. | reverse complement strand
ATGCTGATGATCGAGCGCATGTCAGTTGCCTCCCTTGGCTGGTTCGGATGAGGTCGCCGCAGCTGCCGTTTCAGCGGGCAACGACGTAACAGAAGCTCCCGGCACCGGGATCTGCAGCAGATTCTTTCCGTTGGTGAAATCGATCACCTTCGGGGTGTTCGTGATGACCTGCTGAGTGGTTTCGATATAAAGACGCTTGCGGGTAACTTCCGGAGCGGCGTGATATTCATCGGCAATCAGGTCGAAGCGCTGTGCATCGCCCTTCGCTTTGGCAATTCGCTCGGACTGGTAGCCCTTGGCCTCGGCGAGGATTCTGGCCGCTTCACCGCGCGCTTCCGGAACCACGCGTTTTGCGTAGGCATCGGCAATATTGCTTGCGCGCTGACGATCTTCGCGCGCGCTGATCGCATCGTCGAAAGAATCCTTGACCTCTTGCGGCGGCCTGACGTTCTGGAAATTGAGATCGTTGACCTGCAAGCCGGCGTCATACACCTCCAGTGTCTTCTGCAAAACCGTCTTGGCCTGAGCCGCGAGTTCCGCACTCGGGTTGACCGCAATTTTTTCTCCTTCGAGAGGTTCGACACGCTGATCGGGCATGATCGCATCAAGGTTACTGGTGCCAATCACCTCGCGCACCGCACTTTCAGCCGCCTGCTTGAGGGTCTGATCGGGCTCACGGGTTGAATACAGAAACTGGGTCGAGTTGGCGACTTCATACTGCACGTTGAACTCAACCTGGACGATATTTTCGTCGCGCGTGAGCATGCGTACCGTATCGGAGATATTGCGCACATCCTTGACATTGACTTCGCTGGCCGACTCGATCGGTCGCGGCCATTTCAGATTGAAGCCGGGCGACAACGTCCGCGAGTACTGACCAAAGCGAAGCACCACGGATTCCTTGCCGGCGTTGACCTGGACCCAGGAATCAAACAAGACCCAGGCGATCAGCAGTCCGCAGATGGCCATGACCGGACCAGCGCCACTTCCTCGGCTGCTGCTCGATCCATTGCCGCTGCCGCCGCCACCAAAAAGCCGGCCAAACAGTTCCTTGAGGCGATTGATGGCATCGTCAAGATCATTCTTGCCGCCGCCATCCTTGTTGTCGCGCCACGGATCGCGTTGTTTGCCGCCACCGGGTTCATTCCAAGCCATTGAGCTATTCCTGTTTGAACGTTCTCGCGCCGAATACCCTCATGTTCCGAAAAGAACACGCCGGCTGCGCCAAGAGATTGTCGAGCACCTGCTTCGAAAAAAGCCGTGGCGGGAATGCCACGCTGGCGCTTCTAAGGTTGTGAATCATCGGATTGATTGTAGGTAGCCCCAGTAGTCGGGGCAAGCAAGGCCGCTTTCAACCAGGCGCCTTGACCGCCCGCCATGCCGAACAAAGGCTCGATCAGCGCGAGAGGGCCATCGATCTTGATGCGCCAGCCTTCCTCTTCGGTCGTTTCCGACGCCACGACACCGATTTCGTGCAACCGTGCGCGCAAGCGACCTGACGCCGCGGGCACCATCAGCTCCTGATAAACGCGCTCGCTGGCCAGTGCCTGACCAATAGCGGCAAGCAGGGAATCCATGCCGATGCCGTCGCGGGCGGACGTCCAAACACGCAAACTGCCTTCACGGTCCAGATTCTCGACCCGAGGAACATCGGATTCCAGGCGGTCGATTTTGTTGTAGACGAGCACCTGCGGCAAATGGCCGGCGTCGATTTCCGCAAGAACGCGCTCAACATCGGCCACTCGCGTATCGCGCTCCGGATCCGAAGCATCGATCACATGCAGCAACAGATCCGCCTCGCGTGCTTCGGCCAGGGTCGAGCGGAATGCCGCCACAAGATCATGTGGAAGATCGCGGATGAATCCGACCGTATCGGCGAGCACGATCGGGCCGCAATCGAGTCCATCGATGCGACGCAGGGTGGGGTCGAGCGTTGCGAACAACTGATCGGCCGCGTAGACCCCCGCGCCTGTCATTGCATTGAACAACGTGGATTTGCCCGTATTCGTGTAACCGACCAGGGCGACCAGCGGCAACGCACTGCGTTCGCGCGAACGTCGCGCCTGATTGCGCTGGACTTCAACCTTGTCGAGACGCTTCTGCAACTGCTTGACGCGAACGGCGAGCAATCTGCGATCAATTTCGAGCTGGGTCTCACCGGGACCGCGCAGGCCGATTGCACCGCCACGCTGACGCTCCAAATGGGTCCAGCCGCGCACGAGACGGGTCGACATGTGCTTGAGCTGGGCCAGCTCAACCTGCAACTTGCCATCGTGCGAGCGCGCCCGCTGGGCGAAGATATCGAGGATCAGGCCGGTGCGGTCGACGACACGGCACTCGGTCAATTTTTCGAGGTTGCGTTCCTGTACCGGCGAGAGTGTGTGATTGACTAGAATCAGATCGGCATCAAGCGCGATCTTGTGCGCCTTGAGCTCGTCGGCTTTGCCGGTACCGACAAAATAACGCGGATTCGGACGCTCCAGACGCGCAGCCAGAGTGCCGACCACAGTCGCGCCGGCCGAACGCGCCAGCTCGGCAAATTCCTCAAGCAAGGCCGGATCGTGCTGCCCTGGAGCCTGCGCCTGCAGCAGCAGGGCACGCTCGCCTTTTTTCGATCGATCAAAGAGTTCGATTTACTCGGATTCGTGGCCGTCGCCGACCACGCCCTCATCAGCGCCACTGATACGTACATTGCGACTCGGTACGACCGTCGAAATGGCATGCTTGTAAACCATCTGACTGACCGTATTGCGCAACAGAACGACGAATTGATCGAACGACTCGACCGTGCCCTGCAACTTGATGCCGTTGACCAGATAGATCGAAACCGGCACGCGCTCGCGCCGAAGTGCATTGAGGAAAGGATCCTGCAGCGTCTGTCCTTTGGACATTATTATTCTCCGTTGACACGCCCCGAGCCGGGAAAAAAGCACCATGCCGTTGCGGCTGGGTCAGACAA
>JBDSPX010000258.1:0-9252 GCA_039930065.1 Dokdonella sp. | reverse complement strand
TGCGGAATACATCGCCTGAGCATCGGCATCACCGAGCGAAGCGCCGAGCTCCATCCAGTGAAATGCCTTGATGTTGGCATTGTTGTTGGTGTCGCTTTCATTCAGGCCAGACACATTCTGGCAATCTCGTTGGCGTTGCGCCTGACCGAGCCGGAGCTTCTGCAGCCAAGCATCGGGCGTTGATTCTGTCTTCATGAGTCCAGTTGCAAAGCTCTCGACAATCCCGTCTTCAAGCTCCGCGTCGGATATCGGCACGAAACCATTGCAGCTGGCCAACACGAAGCCAAGTCGCCAGGCAGCGTGCCCATCTCCCATTCGAGCCTGCTGCTCAAGATCGAGCCGACGCACTTCAAATGGTCGATTGGCGTCCACAACGGGTGCTGATTGCGATCGCTTATCCACTGCGGGAACGCTCACATGCGCTGGCAAAGATGGCGCCTTGGCGATGTCAGGCTCAACAAAAGCCACGGACTGCGGCGCCATCTTTGGCGCCCTTTCCGAAAATTTCCAGGACACCAAGGCAACCACACCGAAGAGTAAGCCCACCACAAGGAGAGACCGCCGGCTCATACCAGTTCCTCGGCAGCCGGTCGAACCAGCAGGTCGCTATTCAACGCATTCAGGCGTCGGAAAATCTTCCAGCTCATCGTGCAAAAAAGCCCAGACGAACAAACCACAATGATAGCAAGGCTTTGCCCATTCCCTAATTCTTGTTAAAAACACTATTTTGCTATCAACGAACACAAATGCCTGAACAGCCCTGCTGGCGATCGGCACGTACAAACTTGGCCATTTACAAGGCAAACCTTGGCCACTTAGGCAACTTCGTCGTCGATTGCGGTGTCGATCAGAGGACAGCATCGATGCCGTTCTTCAGCGCGTGAAAAGCAGCTTCGGCGTTTTTCGTATTGAAAATCATAAAGCGTTATGCCTTCATCAACGCGCAGCTGATCATCAGCGAGTCCGAAGCTTGATCTGATTTACCGGGCTCGTCTGGACGATCAAGCAGTTGACTTCAGAGTCACGATTCGCAGCGGGCGCGCATCAATGTTTCGGCGACCTCAGCGAGGAGGGCAGACGAGCGCTTGGTCGCCGCGTCTTCGGACGGCACTGCATAGCTGAAGCCATATCTATCTCATGCCCGCAAGAAACGGGCGCAAGGGCGACGGTTTTCCAAGGGATGCGGATCCAGGCGTTAGATCGCGTAATCAGGCAGCCTCAACTCGTCTCGAAAATAGCGTCCCATCAGAAGCTGAGGGAATACCGGCAGCCGCATCAAAAGAGTTGCGAAGTCGCGGATGCTTACGCCGTGCGCCGTTCTCGGAACGAACGAAGGCACCAGATTTTCCGCGTATTTTTGCTTGCGCTTGGCGTATGGCTTGATGCGACCTTGATAGGCCGTGAGCGCGGAGTCGAGATCGGCTCCGTGCTTATGAATCTCTCCCGCAAGTACATAGGCTGCCGCGAGCGCGAAACCCGCACCTTCCCCGGCGATAAGGGACGGACAAGCCGCAGCATCGCCGATCAAAGCCACTCGTCCTTTCGTCCATGCATCCATGCGGATCTGGCTGATGCTGTCGAAATATACATCGTCCACCTGCTGCAAGGCTGACACTATCGCAGGACATTCCCAGCCCATATCGCAGAACGCATTGGTGAGTGCCGCTTTGCGCCCAGACTCACCGACGGGAACAGAAGCAGGCAAATATTCATCCCTGAGAAGCATGAAGAAAAGTGTCTTGTCATCGCGCAACGGGAATCGCGCGATATACCTCCCGGGTGCCGTGTGTGCCACATACAACCTTTCGTCGCGAGGGCGGTAGCCAGCGACTTCGAACGTGGCAACGTGACAGCCCATGGGATACTCAAAATCCGTATCGGGACCAAAGACGAGTTGACGAATTCTTGAATGCAAGCCATCGGCGCCGATCACCAGATCAAGTTCTCGCTCCGGCGCATACTCGAAGCCGACCCGCATCTTCGTTCGATCCTGCTCGATCGTGGTAACGCTGTCACCGAAGAGGGTTTCCACTTGGCTATTCAGCAAGCCGTAGATCGTGGCCGCGATGTCGGCGCGCGACAAACTCGCGATTCGTCCTTTAGCCAATTGCTGCAATATGCGAGTCGGATAGCCGCCGCGGGTTCGACCGTGCCTATCGACCATGTGCAGTTCGTCTACCTGATACTCCAACTCGAGGAGGCTCGGAAGTATCCCCATCTTTTCGGCCGCGTCGTAGCCGATACCCCACAGGTTGAGGATATATCCGCCGGTTCGTAACGCGGGCGCGCGTTCCACCAGCAACACTTCGTGTCCCATCTTTGTCAGCCAGTAGGCAAGCGCCGCACCGGCAATTCCAGCTCCGTTGATGGCTACTCTCATCGACCCTCACCTCTCAGGAAACTTCTATTGCGACTCACAGCCAGTCGCATGTTGCGCCAAAAATCGGACGAAGAGCTTCTCATTTGCTTCACGAGAACGAAGTACCCATATAAACCATTAACTTCCACCGGTCGCTGCTGAATCGCGTTTTCCGCCAGCCAAGAAACGCGCATTTGCGCGAGCCAATAAGGCACGCGGACGGTTGCTGTGCGCGGCGTCGGGAAATAGAGCAATGAACGCTGAAACACGCACATCCCTATGCAGATGACCGCATAGCCAACGATCAAAATGGCGAGGTTGTTGTAGACGGCTCTTCTCACAGGTTCCTTAATGAATACCAATACGGCCCTTAACTCTTTAGAACCCTGTATCCCGGATGGTTGGAATTAAGATGTCTCGATCCAAATTCATGCTCCTCTCGCTCCCGGTATTTTCCAGTTTCCGCTAGTCGCGACTCATCTCGATGAGCTTGCTCACGGTATTGATATTGCGTGCAGTGCCCGCCTTCGCCGCCGGAATCTTCAACTTGGTATCGGCCATGCCACTGCCGTAATGCACGTAGATCTCGCGCGTCCCCAGTGCGAGTTCCTCGTCCCGCAGGCCACTGATCGAATCCAGCGCGTCGGGCGACGGCGCGCGATCAAGAAAGATTGCGACCGTTCGATTCGGCGCCGCATCTGGAAATGGATTGTCGGCAAGGACTGCAGCCATCTCCGAGGGTGTCCGCACGAGCACGCCTACCGGCTTGCCCGCATATTCCGCCAAGGCCGCTTCCAGCGTGGCCTTTACCTCGCCAGTCGTGGCTGCGCTGCGCAAGACCACATTGCCGCTGGCGATATAGGTCTGCACGTCACGAAAGCCTGCCGCCGCGCACAACGCGCGCAGATCCGCCATCGGCAGCTTGCCGGTACCGCCGACGTTCACGGCGCGGAGCAGGCAGATATAGGTAGGCATCCTTTCAACCCCATCGTTTCTACCCAGTGCGTTCGGAGAGCATACAAGCACAACCCGAGCCGTCCGCCTCGAGTGGAGCCGTCATGTTGATTGTGTTTGCATGATGAGGGAGGTTGTCGGCAGTTCCGTGCGCTCGATTTGTTTGCATTCATTCCTCGGGAATGAGCAGCCACAGGATCAAGTAAACCAGTATGCCGGGGAAGGCCGCTGACGCGACCGAGACGATCACGAAAAGCACTCGGGTAAGCGTCGAATTCCAGCCGAATCGGCGGGCGATTCCGCCCATGATTCCGGCGAGAACACGGTCGCTTTTCGATCTTGCCAATTTTCGCTGACTATTCATGCGTTGATACCTTTCGTCCGCGGGTTGCGGAATTCATCACCGCCGCCATCCTAACTGCACGTCATGAAATCCGGAAATTCAACGCACAAGGACGCCACGACGCCTTTGCAATACGAAACTACCCATTGAGCGGATCGCCAATGGCAATTCTCGACATTGCAGTTTTCGGCCAGTGTCTTGATGTCGGATCCAGGATTTGTTTCTCGAAGCTTGCTGATTGCGAATTCCACAATCTCCTTCTGCCTGACCATTGCAACGAGCTTGGGCTCCGCGAAAACCTTTCGCACGTCGCAAGGCATGCGAAGCACATAGTCGATGGCCATCGAATCTCCTGAATTGTCGTGATTGCGTAACTTGCGATGTCGCGGGCCGCGGGCTGGGGTCCGTGGCGCGGCGATGATTTCTCAGGAGGCTATGCGACTTGTGCACATCACAGGGCGTAGTCAATCACTCCAAATCACATCGGATGACAGAACGCTTTGAAAGTCATCAGCCGGACAACGATCCATTTCTTCCCAGGCCGTGAAAGAAACCAACGATTCGGAATCGTCAGGTCTAACGGGTCGCCGTCTGCTGGACCGCAGACTCGAGGAGTGTCTCGAATTCGCGGGTAAAACCAACTTCATCCCGAAGCGCAGAACGCTCCATACGTTCGCGAAGTTGTGCTCGTATCCTCGAGAGCGCTTCCTGGTCGCGGCATAGTTCCGCGGCGATGCGGATATAGGATCCGACATCCTCGGCGATCCAGTCATTCAATCCGAGCCCATCAAGCACGCTGGCAACCATGCGACCTGCATGAGTGGTACCTCGCAGCGTGACAACGGGAACTCCCATCCACAGCGCAGAACAGGCAACCGTGTGACCGCTCCATGGAAACACATCAAGAAGTACATCGATGCGTGCAAACAGATCAAGGAAACTCTGCGAGGGGTCAGTCAAATGAATGAGTTCGATGCGTTTCATTTCGATACCGAACGACGCAAAGGTTTTCTGCAGTCGTCGCTGGTGCCACTCATCAAGTTGATCGCGCGCGATCAGCAGCCGAGACCTCGGGTTCTCGTCAAGTATCCCGGCCCAGGCCTTGAAGACGCTGTCGTTCAATTTCTCCAATTTGTGCAGGCAGCCAAACGTCACAAATCCATTGCTAGATGCCGGAGCAATCTTCACGCTTGGCGCGTGTACGGGTGGACGGAAGCACGCGAATCCGCTGCTCATTCGCAGCATGTCCTCCGTGCCAAATGATGCTTCGCCTTGACCAGAGGTGTATCGGTCAACGACGCGAAAATCCATCGCGACAAGCCCGGTTGTATTCGGATAACCGAGATAGCTGATCTGGCAACGGGCGGGTTTCGCCGCGAACACGCCCAGACGACAATGTTTCGTATATCCGGCGAGATCGACCAGGATATCGATACGATCGATCCGAATCCTCTCCGTTACCGCCGAGTCAGACCACCCGGAAATCTCCTGCCAATGTTGCGGGTAGGCGCGCAAGCGATCTGTGACTGCATCGGATTTGTCGACATCGGAATAGCAATGGATCTCGAATCGGGAAATATCGTGATGTTCGAGGATCGGTTCGAAGAACGTGTTGACGGCGTGCGCGCAAAAATCACCTGAAACATAGCCGATGCGGATTTTTCCGCAGGGCTCCGGCCAATGCGTTGAAGCAACGACCGTTCCAAACAAACCTTCAGCGACGCGTCGATGCTCTTCCGCCACTTCCTGCGGATCAGCGCCAGGGAGCAGGTTCAGCGTATACAGAAGGCTCCGTACCGCCACGGGATACACAGGGCGAATCGCGAGCGCCATGCGCAATGACTCGATCGCATCGGCAACGGCCGCATGATCAAGCTCAAGAAGACCGAGATTGAACCATGCTTCCGCCCGCTCAGGATCAAGCCGTGTCGCCTCAAGACTGTGAAAAAATGCGCCATCATGATCGCCTGCCAATGCCAGCACCGCGCCAAGATTCATATGCGCACCGGGATAATCCGGACGCAGGGCCAGTGCCTCCCGCAGCTGCTCGGCGGCACCGACCAGATCGCCAGCCTTGTGCAGGGCATCGCCAAGATTGTTGCGCAAAACCGGCTGATCAGGAACTCGATCAACAGCTTGCCGGATGTAGCGCGCTGCCGTCGCGTGATCACCCTGCTGATGGCAAGCCAAGCCGAACAGATGCAGCGCATCGGGGTTGCCGGGCTGAATCTGAAGAATACTTGTATAGAGCACTTTTGCAGCAGCAAGCTCCCCGGCCTGATGCAAGGAAATCGCCTTCGCTTTCATCTGCTGAATCAAGGCTGCGCTCATCAATCAGGCAAAGTTCAATCGACCGTTTCCGGCGTGATTGCGAAGTCTAGCTGACGCGGCATTGCCGCGTGATGAGCCTTGTGAAGCGGCCACTTCTTCCAGAATAGAACGCGCAGGATCGGACACGTGTTCGAAAGGTGGAAAGGATCGAGTCGGGACGCCGGGTGTTCCCGACTCGCTTGCATCCACTATCCACGCTTGCTCAGCCGCTGATACTCCTCAACCACGCATCAATCTCAGGCAGACGCTTTTCGCGAACATGGATCCGGTATTCGATGTTGTCGATCGCGATCCGCGTTGCCCGTCGCGAGCCTGCAGCAACGTACTTGTCAGCGTAAGCCTTGAGCTTACCGACCATCGCCGGATCCAGCGAGCTGTCAGCCAGGCGCGGGTAGTAACGGCTACTGGATGTTGTATCGATAAAGGGCTCAACTTTTTCGCGATGCGCCAAGGCGAACTCGAAGGCCATGTCGGGATGATTTTCGGCGACTGAGCGCAACATCGAAGCACTGTTGGTAGCGCCGGGCTCGTCCGTCAAGGCCATCTCGAGCGCGCGCTGCGCAAGCAACTTGTCTTGCGTTGAAGCGAGCAGCTGATACAGGCGATCTTTCAACATCGTTCGCTGCTCGGCCTTGGCTTCGGCATGCATCTTCTCCCACGTCGCCAGATCTGCGTGGTTGGCGACGATGTCGAGAATGATCTTGTACAGGTCCCGAGGCATCGCGTTCGCATCCGTATCACGCACGGAGTATCGGCGGCGCGCTTCCGCAATGACCTCGGTGTCGCCAAGGCCCCCGAGCGTGCTGATCAGATCACCTCGCAGAATCGTATCGGGCTCGCCTTCGCCGGGTTTCGCTTCCCAACCCACCCTTTTCAGCGCAGGGCGTAACGTTTTGATCGAAAATTCACGGAATTTCTCCTGGCGTAGTTTGTCTCCTTTGTAAAGGGAATCAAATCCACGCAGACTTTCGGCGATCCGGTCCCACACCTTGGCGTCGGCTTCGAGTGGCGTTGCCTCGATCAGATCGAGGATGTCGGAAGCCGATTGCATGCCGGCCATGCCAAGCGCCGATGTATTGCCGATGATGCCGAGCTGATCGATCGCTGAAAGTCTGGCGAATCCATCTCGGAGCGCTGCAAAATCCTTGGCCGAGTAGCGCGAACGGAAGTAGCCGCTCTGTCCGGCATTGAGCAGTACTGGACCACAACCGGGCAGTTGCATTGTCCCCGCCCCGCCTTCGATCAATGCGCGGACGGGCTCGCCACCAAGGGTCTGGGCAATGACCGGGACACGCCAGCGCAACGACTTTTTGTCGGGACGATCCTTGGTGAACTCGCCCTGGCTGAGCTTGATTGTCGTCTGGCCATTTTCGCAAGCTGCTTCGTCGAGCGAAATCATCGGCACGCCCGGCTGCAAGGTGAACTGATGCGCGATCGCCGTAATCGGTTTGCCGGCAGCGGCTTCGACTTCACGCCAGAAATCGTCCGAGCGCGTATTCGAATAAGCGTGCGCTTTCATGTAGCGACGCACGCCGTCGCGCCAGGCATCGGCACCGACGTAATTTTCGAGCATGTTGATGACGGCCGATCCCTTGGAATAGGTGATCGTGTCGAAGGCCTGACTGGCCTGCTCAACCGTTTCAATTTTCTGCACCACCGGATGCGTACTGGCGATCGCATCGGCGGACATCGCGTACTCGCGCGAGCCGACCGCGTCGAGGTCTGGCTTCCACTCCGGATGCAGTTTTCGCGTCGTGCGCGCCGCCATCCACGATGCGAACCCCTCATTGAGCCAGAGATCATCCCACCACTGCATCGTGACCAGATCGCCAAACCATTGATGCGCAATTTCATGGGCGGCGGTGCCGAAGATGCGCTGCTTGTCCGCAACCGTCGAGAACGCCGGATCAATCAGCAGGCCGCGCTCAAACGTGAATATCGCTCCCCAATTCTCCATCGCGCCGAAGAACTGACTGCTGCCGGGCGAGGCGATGTTGTCGAGCTTGGGCAGCGGATAAGGCACCCCGAAATAATCGTTGTACTCGTGTAGCACGGATTGCGCCGAATCGAGTGCGAATTGCGCTTGCGCGGTCAGCCCTTTCTGCGTGATCACACCAAACTCGACGCCTTCGGATTTCGCTGAGGCCCGATCAAAATCGCCAAGCCCGAAAAACAATAGGTAGGTCGACATTTTCGGCGACGTCGCGAACGTGACGCGGCTCATGCCTTTGCCGAGATCTTCGCTGTGCTTGATCGGCATGTTGCTGACCGCCATTTGCGTGCTCGGCACGGTTGCCGTCAAATCGAACGTCGCCTTGTAATTCGGCTCATCCCAACTCGGAATGAACTTGCGCGCATCGGAATTCTCGAACTGGGTGTAGAGGGCACGCTTCTCGCCTGCGGTCGTCACATAGTCGATGGCAAACAGACCGTTTGCTTGCGTACCGATTGTCCCGGCGTATTCCAACGTCAGCAGATAGCTGCCGGCCTCCAGCGCCTCGGGAAACGTGAAGGTAGCCGTCTGTGTGGAAGCATCGACGCCAACCTTTGGATCGGCATACGCGCGCTTGTTGCGAGCCGAGTGAATGTGCGCGGACGAGAAACGCATGCCCACCGCATTGAGAACGATTCGATCGGTAGGCTTCAGCACATCGAGCGTAATCTCGACCCTGCCGTCGAACGTGTGCGACTCGGCGTGCGGGGTCACTGCAATTTCGTAATGCGTCGGACGAACGTCGCGTGGCAGTTGCGTGGTGACATCGGCGATCGCGCTTACCTTGGGCACATCAGCAGCAGAGACGAAAATCGGAGCGCTGAAAAGCGCCAACGCAATGGCAACAACAAGAGTACGACGCATGGAAAACCCTTCTGGATGATGATGGCAATGGTACAAGCGGCGTCGCGCAGGCGATCGCGAAAAGCGATTGATACCGAATCGCTATTGGGTCGCACCCTCAACCATGGACGGATCGCACGTACATCTGCCACGGCCAGAAGTCATGGCTGCGGTAGAGTGCGAAGGCTGTACGGCCCAATGCACAATGCACATTGAGCGCGACGTCAAAAGAAGATGGCGTGTGTCAGGATAGTTATGCGCGACTTCAGGAGTCAATTTTGCAATGCTTGCATCCTTCTCCGATGATCTTCGTCACAGCTTGCGAGCGCTTTGCTCACGGCCATCATTGGCCATTTCGATCACGCTGACCTTGGCCTTGGCTATCGGCATCAACATCGCCGTGTTCAGCGCCATCGAAGGACAGTTGTT
>JBDSPX010000257.1:0-2635 GCA_039930065.1 Dokdonella sp. | reverse complement strand
TGGGAAGCCGTCGGCGAAAAGCTCGCCGACGCATGCGACGAGATCGGCGAGTTGATGCCGCGCATCGCGCCTGGTGGGACGCGTCGTCAGTGAAGACGGCATCATTCTGGTTTCGCCCGACGACCGCCGCGTGCATCAGGACATACTGATACGCCCGGGCAACGAACTGGGGGCGCGCGCGGGTCAGATCGTGATCGCCGAAATCACCGATCCACCGACCCAGCATCGCGGTCCGATCGGACGCATTCTTGCCGTGCTCGGCGAACGCCTGACGCCGTCGATCATCGTCGAGATGGCGATTGCGAGTCACAACCTGCCGCATGATTGGCCGGCCCAGGTCACCCAGCAGGCCGCCGATGTCGATCCGCAGGTGCTCGATTCAGAGATCAAGGGTCGTATCGATTTGCGCTCGCTGCCACTGGTCACGATCGACGGTGAGGACGCGCGCGATTTCGATGATGCGGTGTACGCCGAAGCGAACGCGCAGGGCTTCCGCCTGATTGTGGCGATCGCCGACGTGTCGCACTACGTCAAAGTCGGTACGCCGCTCGATGAAGAGGCCTACTTGCGCTCGACCTCGGTTTATTTTCCGGGCTTCGTCGTGCCGATGTTGCCGGAGACCTTGTCCAACGGCATTTGCTCGTTGAACCCGAAGGTGGATCGTCTGTGCATGGTTTGTGACATGCAGGTTGATCGAAATGGCGAGGTGGTTTCATCGAAGTTCTACGAGGCCGTGATGCGCTCGCATGCGCGCTTGACCTATACCAAGGTTTGGGAAGCGGTCGGCGAAAAGCTTGCCGATACCTGCGCTGAGATCGGTGAATTGATGCCGCGTATCGAGAGCCTGCATCAGCTCTACAAACTGCTGGCAAAAGCACGTCAGAAGCGGGGCTCGATCGATTTCGAAAGTACCGAAGTCAAATTCCGTCTGGCTGCCTCGGGTGAGGTGATCCAGCTCGGTTCGGAACCGCGCAACGACGCGCACAAGCTGATCGAGGAATGCATGATCGCGGCCAACGTCGAGGCGGCGAAATTCCTGCTCAAGAAGCGCATTCCGGCACCGTATCGCGTGCATGAGCCGCCACCCGCGTCAAAGTACGAGGATCTGCTCGAATTCCTGCGCGAGTTCAAATTGAAGATGCCGCCGGCGGGTGAAGTGCAGCCATCGGACTTCGCCGCCTTGTTGAAGAAGATTCGCAATCGTCCCGATGTCAGTCTGATCGAGTCTGTATTGCTGCGCTCGCAGTCGATGGCGGTCTATCAGCCCGAGAATACCGGGCATTTCGGTCTGGCACTTCAGGCCTACGCGCATTTCACTTCGCCGATCCGCCGCTATCCGGATTTGCTCGTGCATCGCGCGATCCGCTACGCACTGACCGGCGGCAAACCGGCCGACTACGAGTACTCACCCACCCAGATGGGTTCGATGTCGGTGCATTGCTCACACAACGAGCGTCGTGCGCAAGAGGCGGAGCGTGATGTCGACGAACGCTATAAATGTGCATGGATGGAAAAACATGTCGGCAGTGAATTCGACGGCGTGGTCTCTGGAGTGACTTCATTTGGTTTGTTCGTCGAATTGAGCGAGTCAAAGATCAACGGGCTCGTGCACATCACCCAGTTGCCGAACGATTACTACCACTTTGATCCCAAGCGCCATCTGCTCAGCGGCGAACGTCGCGGACTCGTCTTTCGTTTGGGCGATCCGGTCCGCATCCAGGTGCTGCGAGCCAGTCTTGAAGATCGAAAGATCGATTTCCGCCTGGTCGTCGAGGAGGGTAGGCGTATCGCCTGATTCGCCAATCCGGACGAACAAATGGCGCGTCCGGCGTTAGACCGATGCGCTGAGGCTTTTCGAATCCGTCGCCGCAGTTCAAACTGCGGCATTCACAAGGTAACCAGCACTCCATGAGTACCGAACTGCTGATCGGCATCCATTCCGTAGAAGCCGCTTTGAACTACGACGCGGCGAACATCACCGAGATTTACGTCGAAAACGGGCAGCAGAACCCGCGCGTTCGCGATCTTGCAGAGCGCGCGCGTGACATGGGCATCAAGCCGCATGCGCGCGACAAGGCCGATCTCGATCGGATGACCGGCGGCGGTCGCCACCAGGGCATCGCGGCGATGTACAAGACGCCGCCCGCGCGAAATGAAAACGAACTGCCGGCGCTGATCGAGTCAGCCGGGCAGGACGCCCTCTTCCTTGTACTCGATGGAGTCACTGATCCGCACAATCTTGGCGCTTGCCTGCGCAGCGCTGAAGCCGCTGGCGTGACCGCTGTAATCGTGCCCAAGGACAAGGCTGTCGGTATCACTCCAACGGTGCGTCGAGCATCCGCTGGCGCGGCAGATCGCGTGCCGTTCTTCGCGGCGACCAATCTCGCGCGTACCCTAAAGGTGCTCAAGGACGCCGGTGTCTGGTTGACCGGACTGGCGAGTGATGGCAAGCAGTCGCTCTACGCTTGTGATTTGAATGGGCCGGTCGGTATCGTCATCGGCAGTGAAGGCGAAGGCATGCGCCGACTCACGCGCGAGACCTGTGATTTCGTCGCATCGATACCGATGCGTGGCAGCGTCGAGAGCCTCAACGTTTCGGTTGCAACGGGTGTCGTATTGTTCGAGGTGCTGCGTC
>JBDSPX010000256.1:0-2609 GCA_039930065.1 Dokdonella sp. | reverse complement strand
GGATCCGGAAACCTATCCGATCCAGCCCAAGCCGCACTCGCTCGAATTCCTTCGCGAAGTCGCGCATCTGCGTCCGCGCACGAATCTTTTCGGTGCCGTCACTCGCGTGCGTCACACCCTCGCCTCGGCCGTGCATCGCTACTTCGACCAGAACGGCTATTGCTGGGTCAACACGCCGATCATCACGACCTCGGATGCCGAAGGCGCTGGCCAGATGTTCCGTGTCTCGACGCTGGATCTGGCCAACCTGCCGCGCACCGACAAGGGCGCAATCGACATGCGCCAGGATTTCTTCGGCAAGGATGCATTCCTGACCGTATCGGGCCAGCTCAACGTCGAGGGCTACTGCCTCGCCTTGAGCAAGGTCTATACGTTCGGTCCGACCTTCCGCGCCGAGAATTCGAACACAGCGCGCCACCTCGCCGAGTTCTGGATGATCGAGCCGGAGATCGCATTTGCCGATCTTGCCGAGGACGCACGCGTCGCCGAGGATCTGCTCAAGTTCGTCTTCAAAGCGGTGCTCGACGAGCGCCCCGATGACATGGCCTTCTTCGCTGACCGCGTCGAGAACAGCGCCATCACACGCCTCGAAACCTTTATCAACGCGCCATTCGAACGCATCGACTACACCGATGCCGTGGAGATCCTCAAGAAGTCCGGCAAGAAGTTCGAATTCCCGGTCGAATGGGGTATCGATCTGCAGACCGAACACGAGCGCTATCTCGTCGAGGAACACGTCGGTCGCCCGGTCGTGGTCACCAACTATCCGGAAAAGATCAAAGCGTTCTACATGCGCCTGAACGACGACGGCCGCACGGTCGCTGCGATGGATGTGCTGGCACCGGGCATCGGCGAAATCATCGGCGGTGCGCAGCGCGAAGAGCGTCTCGATGTGCTTGACGCTCGTATGCAGCAGTTCGGTCTCGATCCGGCACACTACAACTGGTATCGCGATTTCCGTCGCTACGGCACGGTTCCGCACGCGGGCTTCGGGCTCGGCTTCGAGCGCCTCGTCGTCTATGTCTGCGGCCTTGCCAATATCCGCGACGCGATTCCGTATCCACGCGTGCCCGGCCACGCGGAGTTCTGATGTCACTCGCGCGTGAGTTCATTTTGCTGTTTGGCCTCGGCGCGTTTGTCGCCGGGCTTACGACGTACTTGATGACTTGGGTACTTGTCACCGTGCATTTGCGCGATCATCACCCTGCCGAACGCGAACGCATCGGCGGCTTCATGTTCACGCCGCGGGCATTCGGCTGGTTTCTTTTTCGACGTTACCTCGCGATGAAGGATTCATCGCTGAACGGACTCGCGAGGCTCGGCTTCATCGGAGCGTGGGCCATTGTGCTCGGCGGCCTCGCCGCCACGTTTTCGAAATCCCTGGGCGGGGTTGGAGTGTGAAATGAACGACGAATTCGACGAAGGACTGATGGAAATCGACGTACCGGGCGAGTGGTGGGTCGCAGCGGTCGGCGACACCCTGGTCTGGGCACGTCTGACCGTGCTTGAATCCGGCATTGCCGAAATTTTCGACTCCAGCGGCGAACGCCCACGCTATGACGACGAGCAGCACGCGCGCATGGCCCTGCTCGATGCCGAGTTCCGCTCATTCAACGGGCTCGATGAAGAAGACGCCGCCATCATGGGCTTCGACCTCGAATCCGTCGAAGCACCATTCTCGAACGATGACGAGGAACTTCTCACGATGATGGTGCAGAAGCTCGCGCGCATTCAGTAGCTGGATCCGCAATAACTGCACATTGTTGATTCCCTCATTCGCAAACTTGAGAAGTCACACCGAGATCATTACCTTTACTGTGGGCGGAGGCTTCAGGCGCTTGTGCCCTCTTGGGGGCGATGCATGTTTCCCGATGTTCGGGAAAGCATCGAGCCTGAAGGCTCTTCCCACTGGAAGTGCGTTCAAAGCCTGTGGCGAACCGGTCTTCTTGATACTCTCGACTTGCACCGAACAAAGGCATCCTCATGAATCTTGAACTGCTCGGCAAACACGCTCTCGTGTGCGGCGCCTCCCAGGGTATCGGCCGCGCCACGGCGCATGAATTGGCCGAGCTCGGCGCCGATGTCACGCTGCTCGCGCGCTCGGCAGACACACTGGAAAAAGTCGTCGGCGAATTGCCACGCATCAACAGCGCGCAGAAGCATGGTTATATCGCCGTCGACATGAGCGACCACGCCGCACTCCTCGTCAAGGTTCAAGCCGTGGCCAATGTCGATGCGATCAACATTTTCATCAACAATACCGGCGGCCCACCGGGAGGTGCAGCGTACGCCGCATCAGCCGACGAATTCCTCACCGCGTTCAATCAACATCTGATCGCCGCGCAAACCATCCTGCAAGCAATCCTTCCTGGCATGCAGGGCAGCGGCTACGGCCGCATCATCAATGTGATCTCGACTTCGGTGAAAGAGCCGATCCGTAATCTTGGCGTGTCGAACACGATACGCGGCGCCGTCGCGAGCTGGTCGAAAACTTTAGCCGGCGAACTTGGGCCCCATGGCATCACCGTCAACAACGTACTGCCGGGCTACACACGCACGCAACGCCTCGACCGGATCCTCGCCGATCGCGCCAAGGCTACCGGCAGCAG
>JBDSPX010000255.1:0-5904 GCA_039930065.1 Dokdonella sp. | reverse complement strand
ACCTCGGCCATCCACACGGCATCGACATTCGCATCGAATCCATCGAAGGCCGAAGCTTCGAGATCGAGTTGATCGCCAAGAACAATCATCAAACAGCGCAACTCAGCCACGTGCGACCTTCTTGCGTTGGCAGGCGTCCGAGCAATACTTCACTTCAGCCCAGTTTTTGGCCCAGCTGCGTCGCCAGGTCATCGGCCGGCCGCAGACCAGACAGGGCTTGCTCGGCAGCGCGGCCTTGTTGCCACGAAAACCCGTGACCTTAGACGTCACTTTGACACCACGCCATGGCAACGCAAGTGGCTCAGAACTCTAGTCATGCAGCGCTCGCGAAATTCTGTCGTCGAAAAATTCTGGCGAGATTGTACTTCCGGAAAGCGTTGGTCGCTTTCCTCGGCGCTCAGTTATGACGTGCCACATTCGTCAACTTGAGATCGATGTCGTAGATGCACTCCGGCTCCTGGGTTGTTGGAAAGAAGAAAAAGAGGGCTTTCACAAGCACCAAAAGCTGTAGTGGGTCGGCGCTGCGCGCTGACGCTTTTCATGCAGACGAACTGCATCACCAATGCTGCGAAGTGCCGTCCTCGAGAACAGCTTGTGCTGGCAGCTCAAGGTTGTGGATCCGATAGAGGGGGTGATGATCCGTTCCCTGTGTGTCCCGAAACGTCGGCTGTTGGCGGATTCGTCTTGGCACGATCCGCTTCCAAGCGAATGTTGCGCTCCTTGGCCAGCAGCCCGATGCGATCTCCGCCTGCCATCACCACGCGTAACCAGGTGTCGTCCAGCATCGTCAAATAAATCGACAGCGCCGCCGTGGTCAGCAGTAGCGTCGCGGCGACCCAGCGCAAGGGGACCTTCTTTCTGAAGCTCGACACATCGAAACGCGTGTGACCACCGGGATTCTGACGGGTCATCGCTTTGTCGGCTTGTTGGCAAGGACGCGGCTCCAGACATCCTTGACGAAGGTAGCTACTTGCTCGTCGCTGAAACCACCCGAGCCCAAACCGATTTCCATCAGTACGCCGCGTTCGCCAACGATGACCTGCTGCGCATTGCCGGGCGCCATGTGAAATGCGACGCCCAGTTTCGCCAGATCGCCAAACTCGCTAGTGCCGGGATCGCCGTAAGTCTGTTCCGCTTCCGCGAGCATGAGCTTCGCCGATCGGCTCAACTCGTCTGGCTCCATCGACGCCTTGGTCATCACGCTGATGCTGATGGATCTGCGCCTATTCGGCCCCGGCTGTGTGGTGAACTCGCAATATCCTGCGCTCGGAGGTTGCGCGTCTCCTTTCGCTGTCGGTATTTCCTGCAGCAGGGTCGACACGGAATCCAGCGCCAATGCACAGACGTCGATGCTCTTTTCGGAAGCGACCCTGTGATCGCATGCGGTCAGCAGTACCAGCAGCGCCAATGGCAAAAGGAATCGTGAAACCACGTGGGATTTGGGCGAACTCTGCGACGGTCGGGCAACTCTGTATGGCGTCATGCAACGATTCCGGTTTGGCTTCAGTCGCGAATGTCGCCGATCCTGCGTTCGAAGTCGACCGTTAGCGAAATCCTGCTTGCGTGGCCTCGTCGAGCGAGACTTTCAGCAAACCAAGATCGCGAGTGAATTCGCTGAACGCCTGCTCACGTGATTGCACAGGTTGGCGCAATACCCAAGCGGGATGCACGGTCGCCATCGCGCGCGCTGCGTTCGCCAGTGCAATCCATCGCCCGCGTTGCCGCATCAGTTGAAAATCGCTGCCCAAGACCGCGTGCGCCGCGGTCGCACCGAGGCAGATGATGAACTCGGGTCTCACGGCATCAAGCTCGCCAAGTAGCCACGTCTGGCAAGCCTCGATGTGGCGGGCCTCGGGACTTTTATGCAAGCGACGCTTGCCGCGCTGTTCGAAATGGAAATGCTTGACCACGTTGGTCAGATAGAACGCATCGCGATCGAGTCCGAGTGTGATGAGCGCACGATCGAGCAGCTTGCCTGCGGGACCGACAAAGGGGCGACCACTGAGGTCTTCTTCATCTCCGGGTTGTTCGCCGATCAACATCACGCGGGCAGTCGCCGGCCCTTGTCCGAATACTGTCTGGGTTGCCGGTTGCCAAAGCGGGCAGCGTCGGCATGCTTGCGCGCCAAGGCGTAGCTCGTCGATGCCGCCAGTGCCGGTGTCCGCGGGTTTTTCGATCGTCTTTGGAATTTTTCGACGAGGCGATTGCGCCGCGCGTTCGGTCATGTCACGAACGCGTTGACCTGCATCGCGGATGAGATCGGGCAGGAGCTCGGCCTCAGGCAAATGTTTCCAATACTTCTGTGGCATTTCCTGACGCATCATCGTCGGATTGAGCCGGGCAGGGTTGAAGATATTCGCGTAGTAGGTTCGCCAAAGCGTTTCCTGCGCATCATCGGCCGGCGCGTCGGAGCGGGAACCGCCCGGACCCGTTTGCAGCGTCACTCCATCCCAGGTCGCGCTGCGCTCAGGCGTGAGGATCGCCCAGAGCATGCCGGCAAAGCGGCGGGCGAAGAATGGCGCGACGCGGTCGACGATATGGTGGTCCGGTTCGAACCACGCGACGTAGGCGTTGTCCTGACCGGGCACGGCGCGGAAGCGAACGAAAGCCTTCATCTTGTGGCTGTCCCGACCCACCGTTTTGGCCAGAACATTTGCGCGATGGACATCGATGTCGGTCGCGCGCGCGAGCAAATGTCGCTCACCGTGGGCAATGCGCCAGAGTAATCGATACAGCAACGCATGGCGCTGGGGATCGCGATGGCAGAGAACCGCGGCCGCTAGAGAGAGAAACTCCGGTGACACCTTCGGCGCACTGACGATCGGAGCCAGCGTCTCCACATTGATACCATCCAGGAGCCCGCCCTGAGTGTCGCCGTTCCAGGCTATTTCTTCGGGCGCCACGCCGGCGCAAAGTGCAATTCGCGCCATCGCACGCCACGCGCCACTATCCCAAGGGGGCTCAATGCGCGCGTGATACATCGCGCTTGCTCATGCATGAATACGCAACTTCGTCGATCAGCGTAGCGTCCATGCGTTGAAGACCGCGGATCAAATGCGCGATCAAAACAGTCCCATCTGCATCGGCTTCGGCGCCAAAGCGGCACGCAGGCGCACCGGATCGTCCAATCGTCCGCGCGGATGGTGGTCGAGCAGGCTGACGAAGGGCAATACCTTCTTCATCGGCAGTCGCAGCCGCGTCAAATCGGCCACGCGCAATCCACCCAGACGTCGCGAACTCAGGATGCGCGCAACGTTGCGCGTACCCATGCCTGGCACACGCAGCAACATCTCGCGTGGTGCGCGGTTGACATCGATCGGAAACTGCGTCGGATTGCGCAAGGCCCACGAAAGTTTCGGATCGATATCGAGATCGAGCATGCCGTCCGCATCGGGTGGAGCAATCTCATCGACGCCAAAACCATAGAAGCGGAGCAGCCAATCCGCCTGATAGAGGCGATGTTCACGTGCAAGTGGTGGCGCTTGCAGCGGCAAACGCGCCGATGCATCCGGGATCGGGCTGAACGCCGAGTAGTAGACACGTCGCAACTGATAGTTGCCGTACAGATTGTCCGTGGTTTGAAGAATGGCGCGATCGTCGGCATCGTCCGCGCCGATGATCATCTGCGTGCTCTGTCCGGCGGGCGCGAACTTCGGCGGTTTGGCGCGCATGGTCCTGGCCTGCTTGCGCGCTTCCTTGCCTTCCTCGATGCGCCAACGAATATCACCCATTGCGGCACGGATTCCCGGCATGGTTTTTTCAGGTGCCAATTCGGCCAAGCCCGCTTCGGTCGGCAGTTCGATATTGATGCTCAATCGATCGGCGTAGCGCCCGGCGGCGGCCATCAGTTCGGGCGTCGCGTCGGGGATCGTCTTGAGGTGGATGTAGCCGGCGAACTTGTGGTCCTCGCGAAGACAGCGTGCGACTTCGACGAGTTGCTCCATCGTGTAGTCGCTATCTCGGATAATGCCGCTGGAAAGAAAAAGCCCTTCGATGTAGTTGCGCTTGTAGAAATCCAGCGTCAACGTGACCACTTCTTCCGGCGTGAAGCGCGCACGCCGTACGTTGCTGGACACGCGATTGACGCAATACACGCAATCGAAAATGCAGAAATTGGTCAGCAGGATTTTCAGCAGCGACACGCATCGACCATCCGGCGTATAGGAATGACAGATGCCCATGCCTTCGGTGCTGCCGATACCACCGGTCCCCAACGAGTTGCGTTTGTCCGCACCGCTCGATGCGCATGAGGCATCGTACTTGGCGGCGTCGGCGAGAATGGCGAGCTTGTCTTCGGTCTTCATCGGGCAATTCTAGCGGGCTGTGATATCACGCAGCGATACGGCGCATGAATGGCGAGTCGACAGAAAATTTCCATGCGGTTGATCGTCGCGCACCTTTTGTACGCTGAGCCAGTGCATGGATTGATCGGTTAGCAAAACGTGTTTAGGGACTTGCTCAAGCGGACTCACGACTTGTGAAACCATCCACACACCGACTGACATTCGTACGATGTAATACGATAACAACACGCCGATTTTCGGCGCGGATCCTCCAACCTGTAGTCATCAAGAGATGTGTAGTCAAATCGTTTAGCTGCTTCCTGCCGTTGGTATCCGATTCTCGAAAAAAATGACTATGCCATCCTCCGATAGATTCCCCGCGCGTGCGCGCGGCGCTTGCAACTCGCTGATCGCGCTCGCCTTGCTCGTGTTTTCGTTTTCGGCCTCCGCCGCAACGCGCTATGTGCGCACTGACGGCGGCGATGCGAGTCAGTGCAACGGCAGCGCTGACGCGCCGTATCCGGGCAGCGGCAGCGGCTTGGCCTGCGCATGGAAGCATCCGTTCTTCGCATTGCCACCGGACGGCCCGTCGCGTATTTCCGGCGGCGACACGCTGATCATCGGCCCGGGCAGTTACATGATGGGCCTCGGCGCGCCGGGCGCGACATCAGGCAGTTGCGTGTCGAGCTGGTCCTACGATTGCCACATGCCCTCGATCCCGAGCGGCCCAAGCGCGGCAATGAAGACGCGCATCCTTGGCAAGGGCTTCGATCAGGGTTGCACGGCGCCACCGCAGTTATGGGGTACCGAGCGCGCAACGCCGATCATTGGCCTCGACACCAGTTCGAACGTCGAGATCGGTTGCCTGGAAATCACCGACCACAGCGACTGCATCGAGTCCCATTGCAGCAACGGCGCCTGCACCGGTGGTTCGAGCCAGATCAGCCAGTGCGTGCGCGACAATCCGCCATACGGTGCGTGGTCGTCGGTTGGGATCAAGGCGTCGGCATCGAGCAATGTCTGGCTACACGATCTCAACATTCATGGCATGGCCAATCGTGGCATCGTCGCCGGTGGCTTGACGGACTGGCTCGTTGAATCGGTCAAGCTCCGCGCGAACGGCTGGGCCGGTTGGGATGGTGATATCGGCAGCGGCAGCTCGAATCACGGCACGCAGACATTCCGCCACTTCGACGTCAGCTGGAGTGGATGCGGTGAACGCTATCCAACGGGACAGATCTTCGGTTGCTGGGCACAGGAAGAAGCAGGTTACGGGGATGGTTTCGGCACCGCCACGACCGGCGGAAACTGGGTTTTCGAGGATTCCTCGTTCACCCACAACACCTCCGATGGACTCGACTTGCTCTACGCAGACGGCACGGGCTCGATCTCGATTCGCCGCGTGCGCTCCGAAGGCAATGCCGGCAACCAGCTCAAGACGAATGGCGCGACGTCGATTCTGAACTCGCTGATTGTCGGCAACTGCAGCTACTTCAAGGACAAGGACAACATGTCCTCAGGCGACAACTGCCGAGCACTCGGTAACGCGGTTTCGCTCGGCATGCCGGCAAACACGACGGTAAATCTTGACTACAACACGATCACCGGCGAGGGCGATTGT
>JBDSPX010000254.1:0-5109 GCA_039930065.1 Dokdonella sp. | reverse complement strand
GATATCGTGCTCGACGGCGGTCCATGCAGGATCGGCATCGAATCGACGATCGTTGATCTTTCATCGGGCGCGCTGCGCATGCTTCGCCCCGGCGCAATCACGAAGGACGATCTGGCTGGTATCAGCCATGCACCTGTTGACACGTATACGAATGCCGTAATGCGCAGTCCCGGGATGCACAGCTCGCACTATGCACCGAGGGCGCGCGTCATCCTGGTGTCGCCGCAGCGGATTGCAGCAACGCTGGAAGCCTGGTGCGCGCGTGGCTGCCGGGTTGGCTTGCTCGCCGCGCAGCCGCCTACCGGGCATGACGGCGTGACCTGGCTGGCTCTCAGTGAAACCAAGGCCATGCAAGCGCAAGCGCTTTTCGGAAAACTGCGTGAAGCGGATCATCTGGGCCTCGACGTGCTGGTTACGGTTCTGCCTGACGTTGATGGGCTAGGTCATGCGCTTCGGGACCGCTTGCAGCGAGCGGCGGGACTGGGCAATGACGCGGATCCCGACGCTGAACCCGAGCACGGGCGTGCGTCGTCGTGAAGACGCGCCAAGCCAAGACTTCGCAACCCTTCGAACAACCGCCAACCGTCGAGGCTTCGTTACACGATCGATACGATCAAGCGAAGCCGGAGCGCACCATATCCGCTAACCATCCCTATCGCGATCAGGCCGTGGCCTTGCTCACCCAGCATGGCAAGGAACGTCTCATCGCACCGGTACTCGATGCCTCGCTCGGCTGCCGGATTGAACATGTGACCGGGTACGACACCGATCTCCTTGGTACCTTCACCCGCGATATTCCTCGCGCTGGCTCGCAGATCGAGGCCGCACGCAAGAAGGCGCGCCTCGGCATGCAACTTGCCGATTTGCCGCTCGGTATCGCCAGTGAAGGCGCATTTGGTGCTGATCCGATGATCGGGATGGTTCCTTGGAATAGCGAACTTCTGATCTGGATCGACGACGCGCGCGGCCTTGAGATTGTCGGTCAAGCCAGTGGTGCGGCCAATTTTGCGCATCGGCTTGCGGAGGACTGGACCGCTGTCGAGGATTTCGCACGTCAATGGGGATTCCCCGAGCATCACATCGTGCTGCGACCCGAAGGTGACGATGATCCACGCATCCACAAGGGAATCTGTAATGGGGCGGAACTGGAAACAAGTTTCAATTGGGCATTCTCACGATCGCCGACGCATCGTATATTTCTTGAAACCGATGTGCGCGCCCACGCCAATCCCACGCGACAGGACATGATTCGCCGTGCTGCACAGGATCTTTCGGCCAGATTGTGCAGCCTTTGTCCGGCCTGTGGCGCCCCCGGATTCTGGCTCATCGAGCGACTAGGCGGCCTTCCGTGCGAAGACTGTGGTGCACCGACGCGTGAAACGATCATTGACCTGATCGGATGCAGAACATGCGGCGAACAAGAGCAGCGTCAGTCAACGAGCAGGAAAAGCGCAGATCCTTCCCGATGCGATTATTGCAATCCTTGAGAAGCGCCAGAAAAACTCACCGAATTGTGTCTTCGCGCCGTGGTCGCACGGACAGGCATTTCAGCCGGGTTCGCATCGATGAATGCACGAAGGATCGGAAAGTTGTACCCGATTGCGACCCTGATCAGCCTGATGATCCAAGCACGCCTGGCGCTGCCGCCGGGCGTGCTTGCGGCACTTAGAACTTCGCGCGAACCGTGACGCCATAGGTGCGTGGCGCACCAATGAAGGCGTTCCATGAACCGGTCTGGATTGGCGCATCGAAACCGACCTGCTGGTAGGTCTCGTTGGTCAGGTTCTGGCCCCACAACTCGACCATCCAGCGACTGTCACGAGCGCCGAAACCGAGGCGGGCGTTGACCAGGGTATAGGCGCCCTGCAGCTTCTCGGGATCGAGATCCGAACCGGTGTTGTACTCGGTGCTATGACGTGCGGCGATATTGAAGCGGCCGATCAGCGAATCGGTGAAACTCCATTCGTACGTCATTGCCGCCGAGGTCTGCCACTGCGGTGCAAATCCGCCACGTGCGCCGGGCAGCAAAACGAGACCCGCATCGGGCAACAAATCGTCACCGTAGCGCGAGTTCAGGTAGGTCAGACCGGCTTGCAGCTTGAGGCCCTCCACACCGGTCTGCCACAGCATATCCATGTCGACGCCCTTGTTGGTCAAGGTGGGAATCGAACGCACGACATAACTCGTGCCAAGGAAGCTGTTGAGCTGGAAGTCGGTGAACTTGGAATGGAAGATCGAGGCGTTGAATAGCAGATTGCCGTCAGCCAGAGTCGACTTCAAGCCGAGTTCGTAGCTGTTGACGAATTCACCGGGAAACGAGGTGTCGTCAACCGGCGTGATGCCCGAGCCGCCCGAGCTCAATCCGGTATTTGTCTGCACGCGATCGAGATTGAATCCGCCGGCCTTGTAGCCACGAGAGCCCGAGAAGAACGTCATGAATTCCGGGCTCCAGCGATAAGCAGCCTTGAAGGTGCCCGACCATTCCGACTCGCTGCGATTCTGCGAGGTGACCCGACCATCGTGCTGAACGTTCGACCACGGCAGACACATGTAGCCAATGATGGTCGGCACGATCGCCCCGGCGTAGGCGCCCGGCACGCCGCGTCCGACCAGTGCCGCGCCGACCTGACCCGGATTGGTCAAGGCCGACGCGCAGCCGACTGAACCATGCGGATTGCTGTAGACCGAATCGAGCGACTTGTCTTCATTGGTGTAGCGCAAACCGACCGTCAGATCGAGCGCATCGGTGGCATGAAACGTTTCGTTGGTGAAAAACGCTCGGCTCTTGGAATTCTGCTTGTAGTGATCGTTCGAGCCTTGCCCCGCATACAAGCTGCCATAAGGCTGCCCGGCGGCTTCGGCGAGGAAGGCTGCCGGATTGGCCAGGTTGATGAGTCCGGCCGGAAACGACCCGGCCACACTGTTGAGCAACAGAATCGACAGGTACGGCTCGTAGCCCGCACCGGTGGTTACCGATTCAACACGCTTGAGATCTTCATTGCTGTAGTAGGCACCGAACATCCAGTCCATTCGATCGGTGGCGCCGGTCAGGCGGAACTCCTGACTGAAGGTATCAAAATTGACCGAGCCCTCATCGGGCGAACCCACTCGATAGGCGATATCTGCACCGCTGTAGTCGATATCGGTGCCGCTCAGTGCATCCCAGCCGCGAACCGAGCTGATCGAGCTCAAGGTTGCGCCGCCGAGCCAAGAGGTCAGCCAGTTTACTTCGGCAGAAATACCTTTGTCCTTGATATCCTGGTTGGTATCGCGATTGGCATAAGCGAGGCGTTGTTCGGGATCGGCGATGGGAATGATGCCGTTGCCGCCACTCACCGCGTTAACGATGCCGGCGGTTGGGCCACGCACCGTGGTCACGCCGACGCAACAGTTCTCATCGCGGTGGCTGTAGTCGGCAATGATGCGGACATCGATGTCGTCATTCGGGCGCAGCATGAGTTGGCCGCGCACTGATTCGAAATCCTGATCACCATCATCGCTCTGCGTCCTTGGGCCGACGCCGGTGTTGACGTCGGTGAAGCCATCGCGCGTGCGCTTGGCGGCATAGATGCGGAACGCGGAATTTTCACCAATGCGATCGTTGTAGCTGCCGGACACGCCGAACGCACCGTAATTGCCGACGGTGACTTCGCCTTCGGCACTGCGTTCGTTGGTCGGCGCCTGGGTGACGATGTTGATCAGACCCGCCGAGGTGTTCTTGCCGAACACGGTGCCTTGCGGTCCTTTGAGTACTTCAATGCGCTCAAGCTGGCCGAGATCACCGAAACCCACGCCGGTACGTGGCCGATAGACACCATCGATGACGACACCTACCGAGGATTCGAGACCCGGGTTGTCGCCGACTGTGCCGACGCCGCGGACACGTGCCGTCGTTTGCGCTTCGTTGCCGGTACTGGTCACGCTCAAGCCTGGCACGAGAATCTGCAGGTCCTTGATGTCCTTGACGCCAGCATCCTGCAGCAATTGCTTTGGAATGACTTCCATCGTGATCGGCACATCCTGCAGCTGCTCCTCGCGCTTTTGCGCGGTGACAACCGTCGCACCAAGCGTGGTCACCTTGTCACTGCCGTCCGGCGACTTCTGCCCCGCGCTTCCATCTGGCGTCTGCGCGGCACTGCCCTCATCCACCGCGTAAACCGTCATCGGCATGCTCGCCAATGCCATGAAAATTCCCCATGCCAAGGCATGGCGACCGATCTTGATCTTGCTCACGATTTGATCCTCCCAAAGTGGACTGAAGGCTTTTGTCCTGATCCCCGCGACCCTGACATAAACCCAATAGCGTTACTTGCCTCTCTCGTTCTTGTACTGGGACAAACACCCTATCCGAGGTTTCTTCACGGCCCTCAAACCGCTTCGAATCCCCGCTTTTGCGACGCTAACACACGTTCTGCATTTGCAATGAAACTCGTCTACACATCGATCGCAGCTTGCAACCCGCCGGTCTAGAGTGGACGTCCCAACCACACGTGACTTGCATTCTTTTCACCTCCGATGTTGCGCCTTTTCACTACTTGAAATCCGCCCATGTTGAATACCGCCCCGCAACACAGCCGCAGCGTCCGGGATCAAAACCGATGACGCCGAGGGGTGCTCCGGAAAACCGCGCGGGGTCATTCGCGCAAAGCCTCGACCAGCGATTCACGCAAGCCGGGTTTTGCGGCCAGTGGATCGGTCGGATTGCGCAAGGCAACAATGTCTTCAGCGCGAAGGCGCACCCCATCCAGAGCCTTTGGGTGCGAGGCGATATAAAAGTTGCCGGCGCGTATCGCCTGGAACGTCATCCGTGCAACATCGACGGCGGTGAGCTTGCCGGAGCTGACCGCCTTGTCGGTCATCGCATGGGCCACGCGCTGCGAACGCGTCAGCGGTTGCGTATTGGCGAACTCGCCCGGGCGATTGCGCTGCGACTGACTGATGCCGGTCGGTACAAAGAACGGACATAACACCGAGCAATGCACTTGATCGGTGACCAGACCGAGATCGTGATGCAGGGTTTCCGACAATGACACCACAGCATGCTTGGAAACGTTGTAGACCCCGCTGACCGGCGGATTGAGCAGACCGGCCATCGATGCCGTGTTGATG
>JBDSPX010000253.1:0-2616 GCA_039930065.1 Dokdonella sp. | reverse complement strand
CGGCGCGCGCACCGAAATGCCGCCAAGGAAACCGCCGAGCGCAGGACCGATGATGAAGCCGATTCCAAACGCCGCGCCGAGCAGGCCGTAGGCGCCCGCGCGTTTTTCCTTCGGCGTTACATCGGCGATATAGGCGTTGGCCGTGGAAATGCTCGCGCTGGCAATACCCGAGATCACGCGTCCGATAAACAGGATCGGCAATGACTGGGCCAGCGCCATCAGGATGAAATCCAGTCCGAGGGCCAGATTCGAACTCAAGATCACCGGGCGCCGACCGAAGCGATCCGACAGCGCGCCTTGAACGGGTGAAAAAATGAACTGCATGAGTCCGAACAGCGCACCCATGATGCCGGTCCAGCGCACCGCGTTGGCGATATCGCCGCCGGTCATGTGCTGCACGAGGTGCGGGAACACCGGGATGATGATGCCAAAGGCGAGCATGTCGATCATCACGGTGACGAAGATGAAGATGACCGCGGCTTTGCGAACCGGTGTGTGGCTGTGTTCAGAGGTCATTGGCTAAGCGTGTTTGCGGGCCGGGAGGCGCGGCAGCGAAAAAGAAGAACCTTGCATCGATGAGGGTTGTTGCAGGTCGACTCCGATCAGCAAGCGCTTGCCGAAGTTCCCTCACGACTTCGAGTGGATGTTGATGAAACGCAGAAATTCGGCGCGGGTGCGCGCATCTTCGCGGAAGTCACCGAGCATCTTGCTGGTGATCATCGAGACGCCACGCTTGTGCACACCACGCGTGGTCATGCACTGGTGAACCGCGTCGATCACCACGCCGACCCCACGCGGCTTGAGCACCTCTTCGATGCAACGCGCGATCTGCGCGGTCAGTTTTTCCTGCACCTGGAAACGCCGCGAAAAGGCATCGACCACGCGCGCCAGTTTGCTGATGCCGACCACGCGGTCGGTCGGCAGATAGCCGATGTGTGCACGACCGATGATTGGCGCCATGTGATGCTCGCAATACGATTCGAACTCGATGTCACGCAGCACGATCATTTCGTCGTAACCGGCGACTTCCTCAAAGGTGCGATGCAGATAGTCGGCAGGATCGACGGCATAGCCGGAGAACCAGTCACCATACGCAGTCACAACTCGCTTGGGCGTATCCAGCAAACCTTCGCGCGAAGGATCCTCACCGGCCCATTTCAACAAGGTACGCACCGCCTCCTCGGCCTGTTCGCGGCTTACCGAAGGCTTGGTCGGATTGGCGGGTTTCTTGGGCGCAGCGGCCATGAGTATTCCGTGACGTTTGATTGGATGACGAGGCAGTCTAGCAGCCACGTTCGACGCGTCGATTTTCCGGGGAGCAAACCTTTATGGGTGAAATCAGGGTGAGGTCAATCCACGCGGCAGAAAACGGCTTTGAGATAGCGGCTTTCCGGAACATGCGCGAGCCACGGATGATCGGCGCCGGCGCCTGTCACTTTGAGGACCTGCACGGTACGGCCCGCGTAAAACGCCGCGCGCCGTAGCATGTCGAGGAATTGCTCTTCGCTGACCAGTCCCGTGCACGAGCAGGTCAGCAGGATTCCGCCCCGCTTGAGTGCGCCCATCGCGAGTTTGTTCATGTCGAGGTATTTTTTCAGCGCAGGAATCACCTGTTCGCGGTCGCGGGTCATCTTGGCTGGATCGAGGATGACGACGTCGAATTTCTCGGTGCGATCGTTCGGAAAATCGCGCAGCCAATGGAAAATATCGGCTTGCACGAAGCGGATCTTTGCTTTGTTCAAGTACGCATTCTTCTCGGCGATTTCGAGAATGCTTTCATCAAGATCGACGCCGACCACTTCACTCGCACCACCAATGGTTTTCGCGGTAATGCCGAAGCCGCCTGAGTTGCAACACAGGTCGAGTACGCGTTTGCCTTCGCAGAACTCGGCGAGCGTCTTGCGGTTGTCGCGCTGATCGACGAAGAATCCGGTCTTGTGCTTGCTGCCCGGTGCGGCGTGGAACTGCACACCGTGTTCGTGGATCACGGTCGGCTCGGGCGTGGGCGGCACGGCGCAGTCGAAACTTTCCTGCTTCTGCACATGCGATTCGGCATAGGCGTAGATGGCGGCGTCGGGGAAGTGTTCGAGCAGGCAACGGCGGATGATGTCGCGTTGCTTGTACATGCCGGCCGAGAAGAATTCGATGACCACGGTATTGGCAAACCGATCAACAACAAGCCCCGACAGTCCGTCGCCTTCGGAATGGATCAGACGATAGGCGTCGGTGACTTCATCGAGCTTGAGCAGATTGCGACGCAGGCTGACGGCGGCGGCGATCTTGCGCTCGAAGAATGCCTCGTCAACTTGTTCCTCGACATCGGCGGTAAGCACGCGCAGGGTAATTCGCGAGTGGCCGTTGTAAAAACCGCGCCCGGCGTATTCGCCGTTGCGATCGACGATCTCGACGATGCTGCCGGGCTTGGGCTTCGGTTCCGGACGTTCGACCATCTTCTGATAGATCCAGGGATGGTTCGAGCGACGTTCGATTTTGAGCTGTACGACGGGCAGCGGCCCCGGTGGATGGCTATTCATCCGCGAATGATAAGCGATGGCGGCGTAAGCGACGATTCTGTGCGGTTTCGGAGAGTCCGGTCGGCTGCAGCGTGCGCGATGT
>JBDSPX010000252.1:0-7188 GCA_039930065.1 Dokdonella sp. | reverse complement strand
CAATCGACTGCGCCATCGCGTCGGAATCGTTGGCCTGCACGCCGATGATTCGAATCTCCGGGCGCACGGCTTTCACGTAGGCGGCGATGCCTGAAATCAATCCGCCACCACCGATCGCGGCAAAAATCGCCTCGATCGGCCGCGGATGCTGACGCAGGATTTCCATGCCGATGGTGCCTTGTCCGGCGATCACATCGGGATCATCGAAAGGATGCACGAAGACGAGCTTGCGTCGCTCGGCCAGAATGTCCGCTTGTGCTTTGGCATCGGAGTAGGACTCGCCATCGAGCACGATTTCGACATGCTCGCCGCCGAAGGCACGCACCGCTTCGATCTTGACTTGCGGTGTGGTCACCGGCATGACGATGACCGCTTTGCAGCCAAGCCGCGCCGCAGCCAACGCAACGCCTTGCGCATGGTTGCCCGCCGACGCGGCAATGACTCCGCGCTTCAAATCAGCCGCGCTCAGTCCGGCCATTTTGTTGTAAGCGCCACGCAACTTGAACGAGAACACCGGCTGGTTGTCTTCGCGCTTGAGCAGCACGTTGAAGCCCGTCCGCGCTGATAACCCCGGCGCGCGCTCAAGCGCGGTTTCGACGGCGACGTCGTAAACGCGAGTGGTCAGGATTTTCTTGAGGTAGTCGACGGGCATGGGGTGATCCGCTGGCGATACGCCAGACTAACCACCTGTCGACGCGGCCTCAATCAGAAAGATCGGCGCTGCTCAGGAGCCCGCGGATTCATCGAGCTTGAGATCCTTCATCGCCCAGATGAATTCCAGCGAGAGCACGCTTGCCTTGGCGTCAACGACGCGAGTCTTGCACTTGAGGTTCTGGACAAATTCTGTCGACAAGCCTCGATCAAAAACGACTTGCGTGGACAGATGCCAGATGTCAGGCGTTCCACTTTCCTGCTCGGCGCTTGCGGCGAGCTTCTTCTCGTCGAGTTCGAAGGTCTTCCCTGCGAGTCGCTGGTTGACCTCAGACACACAAGCGTCGGCCGCGACGCTACCGGGCCCGGAGCCGCCACAGGCGGTCAGCAAAAGAAACAAACAGCTGGCTAGAATGATTCGCATCGGCAACCTCTTCGGTTAACCGCCGACGGGGCGGTCGAAGCGTGACACGGATCACGACATCACGCTGTCTGGAAGTATAAGCACGGCCCCGCAAGAATCCTTGCTGCATTGCAGCGAACGCGCTGGACATCAGTAACGCGGGACTGCGCTATCGATCTCGCTGGCCCAGGCATCGATACCGCCACTAATGTTGTGCACGACGCGAAAGCCCTGTTCGCGAAAATGCTCGGCGGCGCGCTTGCTCGAATTGCCATGATGGCAAAGGAACGCAAGCGGCGTTTCCTTCGGCAGCTTACCCAGGCGCTCATGGGAATTGGCATCGAGCACCTCGGCGCCGGCAAACGGTGCAATTGCGCGCTCTTCGCTCGATCGCACATCGATCACCGTGATCGCGCCGGTTTCGAGCAGATCCTTCAACGCGTGAACATTGAGCTCGTGAACCTTCGGCGGCGCGGCCGGCAAGTCGATCGAGAGACCTTCTCCCTGCGCAGTTTCGGTCCAGCCGATGCGCGCGCCGCGGGCGCGCTGCGCGCTCGCCGGATCAAACAGCACGTCGATGCCATTGGCCACAGCGCGGATTTCGCTGCCCTGGATTTCACGCAACTGGAATTGCGGCTGAAAGCGTCCATCGATGGCAAGGAAAAGACCCATGCCTTCGGCCTCGCCCAAGGCGTTGCGGATTTGCACGGCGGCTTCGTCGCTGATCGTGATCTCGGGCGGTGTGCGATCCGGCTCGGCAAGTCCGAGCAATTGGTGCAGCTCGCCGCTGGCCACCATGCCCTGCACGATATCGGCACCGCCGATCAGCTCGCCATCGACATAGAGCTGCGGAATCGTCGGCCAGTTGCCGAATTCCTTGATGCCCTGACGAATCTCTTCATCGGCCAGCACATCAACCGTCTCATATTCTTCCAGCAGACCACTCAGTGCGCCGACCGTGGCCGCTGAGAATCCGCAGCTTGGCGCATCACGCGTACCCTTCATGAACAAGACAACACGGTGCTGGGCAAGCATCGACTCGATACGTTGGCGAACGGGCTGGGCGCTGGACATGAGAGTTCCTTGCAGACAATACGGGAAATGGTCGAGCGGACATGGGTATGTGATGCCTTCGATGCAAGGGTCACTACCCGTCCAAACAACGCTTGGGTTGGTCCGAAACACCATCTTGAAGCCGGCGCCCGGACGATGACACGCCCTCGACAACGACCGCAACCGCGGATTTGAGCATCTTCCGAAGTGTCCGTGCGGACCCTCGATGCATTCTTTGTCGAGCGCTTCGAGCGAGCCGTTTTCATGTTCGAGCATGGCATCAAGCACGCTCAAGAGTAAGCGCCTCGGGAACAGGCCGTGCCTGATCTGTTCGATCGAGTGTCTGTCGATCGGGGCCATCAGGTCATCAGCGACTTGGGGTTTTCAACCCTCCATTACGTATCAGGAAGAATCCAACAGCCAACCCTGGTGACTTCAAATGCATCGATCATCGCTCCGCACGTTTTTCATGGCGCTCGTTGTGGCCATCTTGGCGAGTCCCATTGCGCAGGTCGATGCGGTCGAGCGCATCAGCGTCGCCACCGGCGGCGGCCAAGCCAACAGCCAGAGCCGGTTTCCGGCGATCTCCGGCAATGGCCGCTATGTCGTATTCACCAGTGATGCGAGCAATCTCGTCTCGGGCGACAGCAACGCCGCAGCAGACATCTTCCTGCGCGATCGCCTGCTCGGCACAACCACGCGCATCAGCAACAAGTCTGATGGCACTCAGAGTGATGCCGTGAGCTACACGGCGAACATCTCCGGCGATGGCTCGCGCATCGTATTCGTCTCGCATGGACGACTGCTGCCGAACAGCGGTTACCAGAACTGCTACCTGCTGAACCGCACGGCCAACACATTGCAGGTGCTTGACCTGTTGCCGAACGGACAACCCGCGACTTCGTGCAACACCGCATCGATCGACTACAGCGGCACGCACATCGCACTGGCTTCCGGCGACGCCCTCGAAGCCGGTGATACCGGTAGCTACGACATCTATGTGCGTGATCTCGTCGCGGGCACAACACGACGCGTCAGCCGCGCCGCTGGCGGCGGCATGAGCAATGCCAGCAGCTCGGATGCGCGGATCTCGGGTGATGGCAGTCGCGTGATTTTCGCATCCACGGCGACCAACCTGGTGTCCGGCGACAGCAACGGTGAGAACGATGTCTTCCTTGCCGCCATTGACAACAGCGTACCGATCGTACGGGTGAACGTAGGTCCCGGAAATACCCAGTCCAGCGCGCCAGCGGGGACTGGCTACATCGCTGCGATCAACGCCGACGGCAGTCTGCTTGCGTTTTCCAGCAACTCGCACTCCTTGCCTGACTGGGGTCCCGCGGCGAGCTCGACGGCGTACCTGCGCATCCCCAGCCTCGACCAAACCATCGCCTTGAGCATCCCCGAAGGCAATCTGCCCCGGGAAGGTTTCAACTATGAGCCGGACTTCGACTACAGCGGCCGTTGGCTGACATTCGCCTCCAGCGACAAACTCTTTGAAAGTGCCGAACAGGGCGGCGTGTATGTCGTGGACGTTGTTGAAGGCTTGATCACACAGGTGAGCATCGGCGGCAACACCGGCAACGTCCACGAGCCACGCCTGAGTGCCGATGGCACAGGAATCGTCTGGTATTCCTATTCGACCAGTCAGGTGCCCGGTGACACGAATGGAACCTGGGACGTGTTCTACGCCGACAATCCGCTGTGGGTCGAGACACCGATCTTTGCGGATGGGTTTGACGGCTAAACGGGATTGGATGTCGGCCGCGAGTTATCGCGAGCACTGGGGGTCCCGACGAATCACGGCAAGTGCGAACATAGATGCGTTCTCTGTTTGGCCAGTCGGGATGCAAGACGCCTGAAATCGCCGGGCGTCTTGTCTATCCTGGGATCCACGACGCGGCGCTCGCATCACTTGCGCCAGAGGTCTCCAATCATGCAGATGACAAGCGCGGCATTTCAGGGCTGAGCATCCGATGCAAGACGCCTACCAATACCTCACAACTTCGTCTCCGAACTCCGTTGATTCAATCGACGTGGGCCTCGTCAGTTGCCTATTCGAAAGCTCGACCGTCGCCGTATTTGCAAGACTATCGATACGCAGATGGAGCGTGCCGGAAAGTACCGGAAAGCCCTGCGAGCTATTGGCTCGTTTGGAGGTCGACATGCTCAGGACTTGGCACTCTTCGTCGGTAGGCCGTTGATGTCGACCGAGCTGACAAACAGATTGTCTGTAATCGACTTCAGCGCCAGGTTCGCCTCATAGTACTTTCCATCATTTGCGAGCTCGGTTGCCTTGTTGAGGTGCCGCTCGGATGATGCCATCGGCATCCAGACACGCGTGTAGTTGACGTCAATGTCGGCGAGGCGCAGTTCTTCGATTGCCTGAGCTTTTTCGCCGTTCTTCATGTGCTGATCGGCCTTGTCGATGTGCACCTTCTTTTCAGGCGAAAGCACGAAATCGTCGGCGACCATCAACTGGCCGTCGACCGGCACATTGACCGCATCGCGTGTTGTCGAATTTGAGGAGAGCATCTTTCCTTCGACAACAGTGTAAGTCGTCGTCGCAAACTGTGGCGCTTCACTTTCTGCTTTGCTGATTTCCGTCTTGGCGTTGGTCATCAGCTTGGTCGCGGCATCCGTATGACCATCGAAAATCGCAAAGCGAGCGGCACGAATATCCTGCAGCGCCAAATTTCCAGACTCGGAAAACTTCACAAACGCCTTGCTTCCCGGGGCTGGCTGAATTGCGTTCGAACGTGCGGGTTGGGGATTGCTGGCTGGCGCCACAGCCCATGCGGCTGTAGCGGAAAGCGATAGCGCTATGGCGAGAGCAAGGGTGCGTGAGTTGAATCCACGAGTGTTCATGAGGAGTCTCCTAACGACAGTTGGCACCTGATCAGAGGCAACACGCCGAAATTCAAGAGGATTGGATCAGGCTACCAATCGACTGTCACAGAGAATCGAAGTTCCGTTTTTGCGGCGGAATTGGGCTGGTTTTGTTGCGCGCCTTCAGCGCGGATTCAGGCCGGTCTTTTTGTACATGTTTACAAGTTTTTTGCACTTCGAGCAAAGGCGAAATGGCACCCCTCTTTGCGAATCGCTGCCGGGGCATTCAGTCCGATCAGCAGGCGTTGTCGACAATTCAAGACGCCATCCGCGGCGCAGACACGGGCGATTCCGGATTTGCGCTAGCGGAACGCATCGACGACGAATCTTCGCCGATGCGTTAATGTCGACAGCTTGCGGGGCCCACTGGATAGCGTACGCAAGAGGAGCATTGGCAGGCTGCGCGTCCGATTGGGGACAATTCAAACCACAAGAGATAGTCGCTATGCAGAGCTTCACTCTGGATATTGCGCAAACAGTTGCGGTTGCTGCCGTGCTGCTTGCGCTTGGAGAATGGATCAAGAACAGGGTGCCGGTGCTCTCGCGCTATTTCATCCCGTCACCGATCATCGGCGGATTGGTGTTCTCGCTGATTGCACTGGCCGGGCATCAAAGCGGGACTTTCAGTTTCGAGTTCGCCCTGAACATTCGCGACTTCCTCCTGCTCGTATTCTTTACCACGATTGGTTTTTCAGCCAGCTTCGAGCTGCTCAAGAAAGGCGGCATTGGCGTAGCGATTTTTCTCGTGTGCGCGGTGGTGCTGGTACTGATCCAGAACGGAGTCGGTGTCGCCTTGGCGGAAGCCATGGGTGCCAATCCGCTGATCGGCCTGGCCGCCGGATCGATCTCGCTGACGGGCGGCCACGGCACCTCGGCCGCGTTCGGTCCGTTGCTTGAGAAAGCGGGTGCAGTCGGCGCGCTGCCTGCGGCCATCGCGGCTGCCACCTACGGGCTGGTCGCGGGTTGCGTCATCGGCGGCCCAGTCGGCAGCCTGCTGATGCGCCGCCATAAGCTGGTTGGCCCGGCCCGTGACGGCGCCATTTTCGACGCTCAACCGAGCGCTATCGAGACCGCCCGCGAAACCACCGAAACCACCGATGGCACGATCCTTCGTGCAACCATTCTGCTGATGATCGCCATTGGTATCGGCACGCTGCTGGCGAATTGGCTCAAGTCGGCGGGAGTGACCTTGCCCGCCTACCTTGGGCCGATGATCGTTGCGGCGATCTTTCGCAACATCATCGACTGGCGCGACTGGGTGTTGCCGGTGCGCCAATTCGAGGTCGTCGGCAACGTCTCGCTGGCCTTCTTTCTGACGATGGCACTGATGGCGATGAAACTCTGGGAGCTGGCGGCCGTGGCCGGGCCGCTCGTGGTCATTCTCCTCGTGCAGACCGTGATCATGTTCGGGTTCGCCTATTTCGTGACCTTCCGCGTCATGGGCAAGGACTACGATGCCGCCGTGATTGCCGCGGGCCATTGTGGCTTCGGTATGGGCGCCACACCGAATGCAATGGCCAACATGCAGGCGTTCACGAGCGCGAACGGACCCTCGTTCAAGGCCTTCTTCGTGATCCCGCTGGTCGGCGCGATGTTCATCGACTTCTTCAATGCAATGGCGATCACCGGCTTCGTGGAGTTTTTCAAATAGGCGCGTCGCGCAACAACATGAAACGCGGCCCATCTTGTACTTTCCTTGGCGCCGATTCTGAACGCGCCTAATGCTGAATTGGGCTGCAAGCCGAAGTTGTTTGGTTGACCGCCGAAAAATACTGGATAATTCGGCGCTCAGGGGAATTACGACACCGTCAGGGGAACCGACATGATTCGCAAGCTGCCGCTCTGCATTGCTCTCGCACTCACCGCCACGGCCAATGCACAGCCGCCTTCCGAGCCTTTGTCCGGTGATGCGACGATTCCGGTCACCTACGTCGGCTCGAACGCCCGCGTTTCGCTTGGCATCAATAGTGACGGCGACGTCCTCGGCGAAATTCTCGGCATTCTCGGCAAAACCGATGAATCGGCCTGGCTTGGCGAACTCTGGCTCGGCCAAGGCGCATCCGGCGGGGTACAGATCGGCTACAACCGTTTGCGCGGCGCTGCCGATAGTGACGCGGAGACGGTCTGGAAGTTCTTTGCTGCGGGCGATCAGAACCGCTTCAAGGATCGCAAGGCAACCCTGGGCCTTGGCT
>JBDSPX010000251.1:0-8073 GCA_039930065.1 Dokdonella sp. | reverse complement strand
GATCCACCCGGTGGGAAAAACCTCCAGAGAGAGTCGCGGCGAAAACTTGATTCCGGCGTCCCTCACGAACGCCGCGGCTGCCTTGATGAAGGACTGCTTTGACTGATTGCTGGCGAGCCGGGCAGCTGCCTGTTTCCGCCGCAGAAATACAATATGTGGAGATGACGGACCTGGCTTGGAAAACTTCTGGTATCGCCGCAACTCATTGGCAGCCAGCTCCGTGTCCAAGGCCGCCTGCAGCATTGCCTTGCGCGCTTTGAGCAGCTGGATCAGGTGAGTCGCCACTGGCGTTGCCGCGCCGCTTCCATCGGATGCCAGAAGCATGCGTGCCAGCGCTGGAGGCAGCGATTTGGGTGCAAAGCCGGAAGCAGACTTGACGAGCAGCTCCAGCTGGCGAAGAAAGGCTGCTTGCGGAAACGGCTTCTGCGCAGCCATCGTGAGCCTGCTGATGGGAGCGCGAACCACACGTATTTCGTTGGCATCGCGCCATGCTGCTCGGGACGGAGAGGCGACGCGACGGCGCGATGCCGAAATCCCGGTCGCGAATATCCGACTCGCGCCGAAACCTACTGTCCGGCGATTGCGCAACAGCCGCCTACTCTCCAGACAGTTTGAATAGTTCGAGTTTAATTCCTATAAGTATTACGTTTCTATACGTATTCGAGGCTCGGAATATTCGTCTCGATCAGTCCAGTTTTTTGATCATCAGCGCGGCATTGACATTGCTCTGAGTGCCGCCGGCCAGAGGCTGCAGCGTTACCGCGGCCGCAGACGAGTGGTTAACCAAACTGACGATATCGCCGGCAGCCAGCGCGACAATCACTTCGCCATGGCTCTGCTGGGTACCAGCGCCCGAACCGTATATCGAGCTCGCTAACGGTACACCGTTGACGAACAGGGCAAATTGATTCGGCTCGACCGCGGTGACCGTGAAATTCATTTCGTAGACCCCGGAAGAGCCAATCGAGATATTCGACGAGGACGGGACGTGGGTCATGCCCGCAAGCACTCCGTTCGAATCAAAAGTGATGGGAGCCTCAATTGCAATGACAGCCGGTGTAATGTTATAGATATATGCATAGTCGGAGGCGCCTCCGCCGGTGGCGCCAGTCGCTCCGGTAGCGCCAGTCGCTCCGGTTGCACCCGTTGCACCGGCAATACCGGTGGCCCCAGTCGGGCCAGTCAGTCCAGTTGCGCCGGTGGCACCCGTAGCGCCCGTAATTCCCATTGCGCCAGTCGCACCGGCAATACCGGTGGCCCCAGTCGGGCCAATCAGTCCGGTTGCGCCGGTGGTACCCACAGGGCCCGTTATGCCCATTGCGCCTGTTGGTCCGGTTGCACCGGCAATACCGGTTGCCCCAGTCGGGCCAATCAATCCGGTTGCGCCGGTGGCACCCGCCGCACCCGTGATGCCCGTTGCGCCGGGGGCCCCAGCAAGACCGGTGGCTCCAGTCGGGCCGGCATTGCCGGTAGCACCGGGCACACCTTGATTGCCGGTTGCTCCGGTTGCTCCAATTGGTCCCATCGGACCGATGGGGCCGGTAGCGCCAGTCGGCCCAATCAACGATCCGCAACTGCCGAGTTGGCCGGTTGCGTTGTCAAAACACACGGGCTGATCTTCCTGCACTGACGCCGGCAAGCCGGTGATACCGACTGTGCCATCTGCATTCACGACAAATCGTGCTACCGCACCGGTGCTGTCCTTGATCACCACGGCACCGCCGCTCGGCGGCGTGATCTCGACATCCGCGGCTAGCGCGAGGGCTGACACGCTGCAAAGCGCCATGCTGATCGACAATGCAAGCGGACGGAGTCTTCTGAAGTTCGAATGAGTCATTAGCTACCCCTGTAGTTTTCAATAGAATTTCGGCGGCGTGCGAATCGCACCGCAAGCAGCATGAAGAAGAAAAGGATAAGCAGAGAAAACGGCGAGCTAGCCGGAAGTGGCAATGGCGGCTCTGGCAGCGCGCCGAACCAGCCGTTTGCATTGCCGCTGCCGCCTTCATTGCTCAGGTCAGGCGCCAGTGGCTCACCGATGGCGTAAACGTTTGACACCCCCACATGACTGATCAATTGGGTTGCCGGCGGCGCGAGGTCGATATTGGCGACAGCCCCGCCGGGCAGGCGCTCGATCTGGATCGGTTGAGCGGCCGTGCCCTGAATTTCCAGCAGCTGTGAAATCCGCTGGATGCTGCCAGGCTCAAGAACAATATGTTTTCCGATCACACTGATCAGGCTCAGTGCGTGAAATGCGTTGGAACCTCGAAGGTTGGACGTGCTGGTCAGCGCATCGATAAACCGCACGGTGCCGGTTCCGGCATCGAATGTACCGAGCATCGACCAGTCATCCGATAGCTCGATCAAACCGCTACCGCCCGCAAGGACCGCGCCGGCCTGCGCCATCAAACTGGCGATGCCGACGATCTGACCGCTGCCGACATTGAGCGTACCGCCTAAATCGACGTTCGAGGTGCCAAGAGCGATCGTGCCGCCATTGATCTGCATAGCCGCACCGGTCGGAATCCTCAGCCCAGCCCACGCAACCGACGATGTGAGAGAGAAAACGAGAGCACAAAGAACGACTTGCCACGCACGCGGAGGCGGTGAGCGGCCCACTTGGGTTGCCGAGCGTTGGTTCATTGACGTTCCCCCCTGAAACTCCAGCCAGCTGCTTACCCTAGCAAATGTTCAGGTCAGCTTGAAGTCGTTTGAGAACATTTCCCAAGCTCCAGCAGCCGAGTCTCGTCCCGCTCGCGCCGATGCACGTGGGAATTTCCGTTGCAAGCAAGGATACCTGGGACACCCACAATCTTGATCCACGAGGATCGAAAAGGTCAAAGTCATTGACTTTATCCGACAAAATATCAATGAAGACGGCCCCGTTTATTTATCTGTTTTTAGCCCCCCAATTCGTGCAGGCGACCGCAGCTAGGCTGAAGGCGGAAATACCACGGGCACGTTGGAATCGATCCACCCGGTGGCGAACACTTCCAGGGACACCCGCGGCGAAAACTTGATTCCGGCGTCCCTAACGAACGCTGCGGCTGCCTTGATGAAGGACTGCTTTGACTGATTGCTGGCGAGCCGGGCCGCCGCCTGTTTCTGCCGCAGAAAAACGATATGCGGCGATGGTGGGCCGGGCTTGGAAAATTTCTGGTATCGGCGCAACTCATCGGCAGCCAGCTCCGTGTCCAAGGCCGCCTGCAGCATCGCCTTGCGCGCTTTGAGCAACTGGATCAGGTGTGCCGCCGCTGGCGTTGCCGCGCCACTTCCAACGGATGCCAGAAGCATGCGTTCCAGCGATGGAGGCAGCGATGCGTGTGCAGTGCCGGAAGCAGACTCGACGAGCAGCTCCAGCTCGCGCAGAAAACCTGCTTGTGGAAATGAATTCTGCGTTGCCATGGTGAGCCTGCTGATGGGAGCGCGAACCATACGTCTTTCGTTGGCAAGTCGCCATGCTGATGGGCAAAGCAACAACGGCTGCAAAGGGGTGAAGCGGCGCGACCCGCCTTGCGCGTCTGCAGGAAATCGCTGAGAAGCTGCGCAGGCAAACTGCGGATTTGTGGAGGTCCCGGTTTCGCGCGGTTTCGCTCCGAGTAAACGCGTGCGCAATGCACCCCCTTCCCAGCATTTTCAGCAGACTTGCAACTCGTGCCGTTCGCATTTGTTGCTTTGAACCGTTCAAGTAAAAAGGGCGTGGCGCCAATGCTCGCCCCTTGAACCTTTCTCAGTACGGAGCACGCTCATGGTTCGTTCAATTTGCTTTTCAATTCTCGTCTTGTTTGCCGTTGCATGGTCCCATTCATACGCCGCCAATGGCGTTCAGGGCACCTATGTCGTTAACGGCACCCCGGCCACACTGACGCACGCAATGGCGCAAACGGGCAGGGAGTTTGCCGGAGACCCCACGACTTTCCTGATCTTCACCGAGCAAGAAGCCAGCAAGGATAAAAATCCTGACTTCAGCGCGAAAGATGGCAAATTCGGCAATGCCGTTGTGATCCAGCTGCACAAGAACGGTGACGCGTGGGAGGTGATCGGTTCGACGTTTTCGCACACCGCTATGAAGCGTCAAGGTTTTGGCGGTACGGGCCTGGTCAAGGCCAGCGACATGAAGATCGCCGACGGACAGCTCACAGGTCACCTGACCATGGCGCCCGGTGGGGCAGACATGTTCCATGAATCAGTTCAATTCGATGTGTATTTCCATGTCGTTTTGCCTTGAGATTCTCTACACGATCCAAGCAATCCTTGTCGCCGTGATGGCGGCAAGGTTTGTTGAATCCAGTCGCCCACAACGGCGGACTGGGTCACGGCTTCAGGGTCTATTTTCGTAGCGAAATCGGTGGCGTTGATTTCACGGGTACGATCCTTTCTCCGCAAAACGCAGCGATCCGTCCAATCCGACCAAACGCTTTGCCGAGTGAGCGGTGTGCTTCTTCAAGATCGTGGTCTGCCTGCAGGCCGAGCCAGACCCGTTCACTGATGCCGAGTGCTGCAGCGAGGCGCACGGCGTTGTCGACGGTGCTGGTATGACTTTCCGTTGTAGGGATCAGCGCCGCACGACCACGCCCGTCACCCGCATCGAGAGATGTGGTGATCGATGCTTGACGCTTCCGAATAAACAAGGAAGCTCCCAACGGTCGTCAGTCCATCAGAGTGGCGGAACCCGCTGGGCGCGTCTGCAGGAAGTTGCTGACAAACGGCGTTAAAAGGCTGCGGAAATGTTGGCGTCCCGATTTAACCCGTCCCGGTGAATGTCACCTGCACCTGAGCGGGGTCCGGCGCGAGGTACAGGATGTTCTTCATGACGATCGGGCGGTCGTCGGCGAAAGCGCAGTTGGTTTCGCGAGGCAGGGGGTGGAGAACCGTTGGGCAGATTAACGTGGGATAGGACAGCAGGTGCACACTGGGACCATTGATGACTTGGCACAGGGCGCTTTGAATATGTGTATACCAGTCACTTTCGCCGCGCCAATTTCGCGCTACGATTTCTCGGCATGCATGTGCTGCGCGGCGATCCAGCGTCAACCAAAACTCGTTCAATAGGAGTAATGCCATGTCTAACTCGATTCTCATAGCGGTAGTTCTGATGTTGCTGGCAAGCGGCGTTTCTGCACAAACCGGCCAAGGCGCGCAAACAGCAATGCCGGCTGTCGATCCTGCCATGTGCGATGCGCTTGCCAACATGCCCAGCGCACCGATGACGGTGGAGTCGTGCAGGAAGATGTTGCAGCTCGCCGTGGATGATCCAAGCACACACCGGCCGGGAGATGAGGACATGACCTGCGCCGAGATCTTTGATGAGCTTCAGGCCGTCACCACCGATATGCACATCTCCGATGAGGAAGTGGCGCGTCGACAGAAGAGCCTCCACGACATGGAAACGCTTAATGAGCGACACGGCACCAAGGCCGCCGCGGCGCTGGCACCAAACGTGGCCACAAATCAGGCTCTCGCGGCGGTCGCACCGTTTGTGCCGAGCGCAGTCACCGCGCCTGCAATCGCCGCGAACCAGGCGCAGATCGAGGCGAAAGGCAAAGTCGCCGGTGATGCCTACGTCGCCGAATCACGCAAGTTGACTGGCGAAAGTGCCGACATCGCTGCATCAACCGTGAGCAATCCACGCACCAAGCGCCTGTCGCAACTTGCGATGCAGAAGGACTGTCAAGCGCCTGAAAGATGACGCAAGGGGCAGGGTTACATTCACGATTTGATGCGGTTGATACGATGGAGGGCACTGGTGTGGGATGAGGATTTCAGATCGTCGACGATGAGAGTGGCGGAACTCGTTGGCCGCGTCTTTCGGAAATCAATGAAAAAACGAGTAGGCAAACTGCGGAATTGTGCATGTCCTACCTTCGCTCACCGGCTTCGGTACTGCACGCCGATGACGTGAGGGCTCAGGGAGATATTTCGAAGCCGTCGAAAAAAATCTGATCCGGCAGCACCGCGATGGTTAGCGCGCCGTCTACCCGCAACAACGCCATCGCCTGGTCGGCGCTGGATATTGAGCCATCTTCGTCCACGTCGAGATACAGTGAGAGCAGTACGTCATAGCCGCCAACCGATGCCATCGAAGGTACGGCGAAGTCACGCTGAATCGGGTGGCTGCCCGCCGCAAGCGAAAGTACGATGTCGTGGCTCGGGTCGTCCAGAAAGCCCACGCCGCTGCGATACAGGCTGGCGCCGATCAGCAGGTGCGCGTGCTCCGCTCCTGCCGCGTTGGTACCGATGGCCGAGATCGATACTGTGTCACCTGGGGCGATCGATGATGGCGTGACATTGAGACTTGTCAGCACGAGCGGCGAGGTCATCTGCGCGTTGCGCTGGCCGGTTCCGGCACCGGTCTGGTTACCGTTATCGTTGTAGTAGTGATCAACGATCCATTTCCAGCGCCGCTGCGTGGCATCGATGGCCCAGCGCTGTGTGCCCCATTGCGACATTCCGCGCCCGTGACCGAAGCAGCCGCGATTGAGAGCTACCGCGTCGGCAAGGCACGGCCAGCCAGTAGCCGGAGATCCTACGTTGCCGTTACCGCAAGACAGATCGACATTGCTGCACGACAGGCCATCGTTTGGATCATCCCAACTGTTGTTTTCCGCCGAATATTCCGCAGAGAACGCAGAGCTACCGTTGCGTGTGAGCAGAATGCCTGGGGTACGCGCCACTGCAGCATCGGTGCTGGCGGATGTGCCGGCATCGTTGACCTGACAGCAGGCGCTGGAGCAGATATCGAACTCTGCCCGTATCGGGTTTTGCACGCGCCACGTGCCATAGCTGCGATAGGCAATGCTGCCCGCACGCAGACTCTGCGTGTTCCAGCTCGCGATCCATTCGCTGTCCAGACCACGCCGCACATAGGTTTCCAGCGACAGCGTGCAGACGTTGCTGCATGAAGCGGTACAACACGGAGTGGTGCAGGCGAGATCGGCATAGCCAACACGGATGCTTGCCGGCGGTGTCAATGGCGGTGCGAGAAGCGTAGCCGCGCCGCTCATCGGCTGCGCGACCATGGCCGGTGATTGATCCATCGCGGTCAGCGGCGTCGACAATCGCTGATCGCGAGCGCCGATCTCATTGACTCGAAAATCCGGCGCGCCATTACCCAGCGATACCAATCGCTGTTGCAGGCCGGCAGTTCTAAGCAAGCGAGTCAAGGCATGGGGAGCAAACCCATCGGCTTCGACCAGGAGCTCGAATGCGTCAGCCAACGAGGTGTCATGTTCAGATACCTCGCCCAGATCGAGCACGAAGTGTCCGTTCGAATCGCTTACCGTCCGGGAGCCGGCGCCGCTGATACGCGCACTCACGATAGGCATGGCGTCGTCCACCCGACGCACGTAGCCATGCAGCCAGGCGTGTGCAGGATTGCTCCGGGCAAGACGCTCGACTTCTATCAATGATGCCGACGGTGCGATCGGATCAAGCAGAATCGTCAGCGGTAGCGCGTCGCTGCCCTCACTTTCGATGGTGGTTTGCAGTTCGCGATAGCCAGCGGCGCTAAGATCGAGTTGCCAGCGACCGACGGCGAGTGGAAAGATTTGTATACTTCCGCCCGAGAGTGTTTGTGTTGCCAACGTCGCGAAACGATCAGACAGCGACTTCGCCGTCAGTTTCGCCTCTATCGGTGCACCGGTTTGTGAATCGCGCACCGCGATATCGACCGCCGCAACTGGAACGCTCACACAACTCAACAGCATTGCGATCAAGAAACGCCTCAGCTTGAACGACATGCCCCGCGTTTCCGCGACCCGCATTCCGTTGAGTGCGCAGCGGCCACTGCTGCAGGCGATCGCATTGATTTTCGATCGCGCCATGGCGGCTTCCGTCATCCGATCGTTGCATCCTGGCAACGGTTCGTTTTGTCGGCACAGCGCGATGTCAAAGCAATCCAGCACATCACCTCCACGGGACTCGGCGGCGGAACAAGGCTCTGTGGAGAATTCGATCGTGAAGATAGCGCCCATTCGCCGACTGTCGCAGATTCGAGTGGTTGCTGGGTAGGAATTTCGTCAACGTAGTGCAGAGTGCTCGTCAGCGTCGATCGTTGACGGACGATCTGGTCGTTGC